>JBFXFK010000121.1:0-7980 GCA_050179135.1 Desulfatirhabdiaceae bacterium
CGGTATTGTCAGCCAGTCCGGATGGCCGGAATATCAATGAGGGGTGCGGGTCAGAGCAACCGGCAGCGATGGCTGCATCGGTTCAGAAAACAGGTGCTGCAGTCGGGTTTGCATTTGATGGAGATGGCGACCGTGTGGTGATTTGTGATGAAACCGGTGCCGTTTTGACCGGAGATCAGGTCGTCGCGATCTGTGCCAGGCATTTCAAAAATTCCGGTCGCCTGCAAAAAAATGTGGTGGTGACGACCGTCATGAGCAATATGGGGCTCCGGTCGGCATTGAAAAAGATGGACATCCGGCATGTTGCCGCCGGAGTTGGCGACCGCCATGTGGTGGAAGCCATGAAAAATGCCGGATCGGTTCTGGGCGGCGAAGATTCCGGACACATTGTTTTTCTGGATCGCCATTCCACCGGGGATGGCATCCTGAGCGCCATCGAGATTCTGAATATCATGACCAGTGAAAATCGGCCCCTGTCCGAGCTGAAACAGGTCATGACCATCTTTCCCCAGGTCATGATCAATGTCCGGGTCAAAACCAAACCGGCGATCGAATCCCTGTCCGGTGTCATCCAGACGATTCAATCCATCGAGTCCCGGCTGGGCCGTGACGGGCGTGTACTGGTCCGGTATTCCGGCACCCAGCCCATGTGCCGGGTCATGGTGGAAGGACCAACGCTCAGTCAGGTGCAACTGTTTTGCCAGACCATTGCCGATGCTGTCCGGGCTGCCATTGGATGAGCTTTTTTGATCATTTCAGTTTGCTCACCGCATCGATCAGTTCTTCCAGCTCCGGTCTCTGGTTGATATCCGAAACATGAATGTATTGAATGATCCCGGCTTTGTCGATCATGATGATGGCGCGCTCCGCCATGCCATCGGACCGAAGCACCCCAAAGCTGTCCGCCACCGCTCCATGCGGCCAGAAGTCGGATAAAATGGAAAACCAGAGATCTCCCATCTGACGGGTCCATGCATACAGCGTTGGAATGTTGTCCACACTGATGCCAAGCAGTATGGCCTGATTCTCTTCAAACACCCCTTTCACCAGATTGTATCCGGGCCATTGATCCGAGCAGACCGGGGTCCAGGCCGCCGGCACAAATGAAATGACCACATGGTTCTTTCCAATGAACTGGCTGAGGGAAACGGTCTGGCCGGATATGGATTTCAGACTGAACGCGGGGGCCGGATCACCCACTTTAACCTTCAGGGTGCTGTCCGTTGCCTTGAGCTGGCCGGTATCGAAAATATTTTCCTTGTACACGTCCGATACGGCGCCGGCCAATGGATAATTAATCAGGATGCAGATGGTGGCGATGATCAGGAGACGGGTCATTTTTCTCATTTGCAGGTACCTCCATGATTGAAATTGGTTCATACGAATAAAATGGATTTTCAATAATAATCCGGGGACCGAATCCCGTCAACCCGGAGTCTCCGGACAGCGGGTTACCCTTGCGCCCGGAAATTTGACCGATTTTTCCGATTCAGCCTGTTTTATCCTGTTTCAAACCGCGATGCCTGATCCGTTTGAACCATTTCTCGATTTCCACGGCAAAAAAGATCACGGTTGACAGCAGGATGGTTGTGATCAATTCCCTGGCGCTGAGGGGTTGGGTCCTGAAAATCGGATTCAGAAACGGCACGTAAATTGTGGCCATCTGAAGACCGAACGTGAGCAAAACCGCTCCCAGAAGCGGCTTGTTGGACAGCATTCCCTGTCTGAAAAAGGATTCCTTTTCCGACCGGATGGCCAGCACGTGTCCCATCTGGCTCAGGCAGAGTACGGTAAACACCATGGTTTGCCAGGGGGTCTCGCTGCTGTCAATGAACATGGCCTGGGTGATGATGGATACGCCACCCATGAGAAGACCCACCCAGATGATATGAACGGCAAGCCCTCCGGCAAAAATGCTTTCCCGGGGATGCCGGGGCGGACGCTGCATGATATTTTTTTCTCCGGGCTCGGCGGCCAGGGCCAATCCCGGAACGCCGTCGGTCACCAGGTTGATCCAGAGGATGTGTATGGGCAGAAGGGGGATGGGCAGACCGAGAAATGGCGCCAGAAAAATGGTCCAGATTTCTCCCAGGTTGCTGGTCATGGTGTACTTGATGAACTTGCGGATATTGTCAAAGATGCGCCGTCCTTCGCGAACGGTTTTGACAATGGTGGCAAAATTGTCATCCAGGAGGATCATGTGGGCCGCTTCCTTGGACACATCGGTGCCGGTAATGCCCATGGCCACGCCGATATCGGCCTGTTTGAGAGCCGGCGCATCGTTGACCCCGTCTCCGGTCATGGCCACGAACTGCCCCCTGTCCTGAAGGGCTTTGACGATCTTCAGCTTCTGCTCCGGGGCAACCCGGGCATAGACCCGGATATTCTCCACCCGGTTTTCAAATTCTTCCAGGGAAAGCTGTTCGAGTTCCCGGCCGGTCATGACACCTTTTCCGTTCTTGTCGATAATCCCGATCCGACTGGCAATCACCCGGGCCGTCAGCGGATGATCCCCGGTAATCATCACCGGGTGAATCCCGGCGGTTTGACACAATGCCACGGCTTCCCGGGCCTCCTCACGGGGCGGGTCCATCATCCCGACCATACCGATCAGGGTCAGACCGGTTTCCACGTTTTCCGGAATCAATGGGTCCGGAATGGCGTCCCATACCCGCATGCCGAAACCCAGCGCCCGCAGCCCGTCTCCCGCAATGCGGTCGGCAATTTCCAGAATTTTTGTCCGGTCGAGGGTCTGTATCCCCCCGATCGAGCAGGCATTTTCGGAACGCGCCACAATTTCCTCAACCGCTCCCTTGGTAAAGGAAATGATTTGGCCATTCGCATATGGATGAAAGGTGGTCATCAGCTTCCGGTCCGAGTCAAAGGGGATCTCGGCCAGCCTGGGGAACTGGATATCCAGTTTTTCACGCAGAAAGCCATTTTCCCGGGCCAGGTTGAACAGGGCCGCTTCGGTCGGATCACCAATGACGCCTCCGGCCGCATCCTGCCGGGCATCGTTGGAAAGCGACAGGGCGGTGAGGAGCAGATGCAGCGGATTTTGGCCGGACTGTTCCGTTTCTGCGCCTTTTTCATCGAATACAGGCAGTTCTCCGGATTGGAACAGTTGGCCATCGGCATAGACCTCTTCCACAGTCATCCGGTTCAGGGTGAGGGTTCCGGTCTTGTCGGAACAGATATAGGTAACCGATCCCAGGGTTTCGACCGCCGGCAGTTTCCGGATCAATGCCTGCTGCTTGACCAGTTTGTTGGCGCCCAGCGCCAGCGAAATGGTAATGACTGCCGGCAGGGCCTCGGGAATGGCCGCCACTGCCAGGGATATGGCCGTGAGCAGCATGAACAGCGGCGATTCGCCCCGGAGAATGCCGGCAATAAAGACAATGAAGCAAATCCCCAGAACCACCCATGCCAGATTTTGCCCGAAGGTCGCGAGGCGCTTCTGAAGCGGCGTCTTGCCTTCTTCCTGGGCCTGGAGCAGCGTGGCGATCCGGCCGAGTTCCGTCTCCATGCCCGTGGCGGTGACCACTCCCCGACCCCGCCCATAAGTGACCAGTGTTCCTTTGTACGCCATATTTTTCCGGTCCCCGATGGACAGGTCCTCTTCCGGAAACGCCCGGGTCTCCTTTTCCACGGGCATGGATTCGCCGGTCAGGGCCGCCTCTTCGGTCCTCAGTTGGGCCACGTCGGTCAAACGAATATCCGCCGGCGCCACATTTCCGGCTTCCAGAAAAACTATATCCCCGGGAACCAGTTGTTCCGCGGAAACAATATCCGGTTGGCCGTCCCGGAGAACCGTTGCCGAAGCGGCAGCCATTTTTTTCAGGCTGGCCATTGCCTTTTCAGCCCGGTATTCCTGAACGAACCCCAGGACTGCATTCAGCAGTACAATAACGGCGATGGCAATGGTGTCCGCCGGGTCACCAATCACACCGGCAATTACGGCCGCGGCAATCAGGACAATGATCATGAAATCCCGGAACTGATCCAGAAACATCATGACCCACGATTTTCGTTTTTTTTCGATCAGTTCGTTGGGGCCATAGTGGTCCAGCCGCTTTCGGGCTTCCGCTGCATCCAGACCATTGACCGAGGATTGAATCCGGTTCATCACTTCTTCCGGATCAAGCTGATACCATTGAGACAATTTGTTTTGATTTTCGTTCGTTGTGTCCATCGATGTTGATCTCCCTGTTCCGGTGTCACCAAATAAAAAAGACCTTTGCCACAGGCATGCTGTGACAAAGGTCTGGCTGGCTGGCGCGTATACACCAACGGATGGCGCCGGTCTTCATTGGTGAAGACGTATTGACGATCACCACCCTGAAAGCTACTCCTCTTTGTTTGAAACCAGCCTAACAAACAGATACGGTTCATGTCAATCCATAATCGGGTTCATTCTTATCCCCAGTTATGATCACCGGAATTTTTCGGGTCAGGTATCTGGTGACCGATTGATTTTTTCCATCGACTGGTTTAATGATTGTGAAAAATCATTTATGGACAATGACAATCAACCCGAAAGTGCGATACATGGTAACCGAAGATCACATCAAACAGGTGGCACTGGCGATTATCGCCAAAATTGCACCGGAAGCGGATATCGAGAATCTCGATTTTGCCGATCGCCTGCGCAATCAGATCGATTTTGATTCTGTGGATTTCATGAACTTTGCGGTTGGGCTTCAGGAGCAATTAAACGTGGCAATTCCCGAAAAAGATTATCCGCAGCTTGCGACACTCACGGGCTGCATGGCGTATTTGAAATCAAAATGCAACCCATAGCCGGTCTCCAATCACCCTCACCCATCATATCGCCAATGACACGATCATCACACCGGGTTCATCCGGATCACGCTTTTTTGTAAATCCAAAGGCTTCGCAGAGTCTCAACATGGGCCGGTTATCCGCCAACACTTCCCCGAACAGTTCCCGGATACCCCGGTTTCTGGCATAATCGATAATGCGGCGCATGAGCATCGGACCCAGGCCCATGCCGGTCATATCCCGGCGGATGAGGATGGCGTATTCCGCACGTTCGTTGTCCGGATCAGCCGCAATCCGCACCACGCCATACAGCTCCGGTTGGTTGGCATTGACCGGGTCACAAAGAACCAGTGCCATCTCCCGGTCATAATCGATCTGGGTCAACCGGGCCGCCAGGGTATGGGACAACATTTTCATGGCATGGAGAAACCGCAGCCGGATCTCATCCTGGGAGAGTCTGGAGAAAAGCACCTGAAACGCCGGCTCATCCTCCGGACGTATGGGGCGAAGCAGCAGACTTTGGCCATCGGGAAGTGTCAGTGTTTCCTCAAGTGCCTTGGGATACGGACAAATCGCCAGTCGCTGTGCAGCAGGAAGATGCGATTTGACCACCCGGATGCGGGCATCCAGCGCCACCACCCCTTGTTCATCGGCAAGCAGCGGATTGATATCCAGTTCGGCGATATCCGAAATATCGCTGATCAGTTGGGACACCTTGACCAGGGTCAGCGCAATGCTGTCCATGTCTGCGGCCGGATTGTCCCGGTAAGCTTCCAGAAGCCTGTACACGCGCGTGCGGCTCATGACATCCCGGGCAAGGTGCATGTTCAGCGGCGGCAGGGCAACGGCCCTGTCCCCGATCACCTCCACGGCTGTTCCTCCCTGACCGAAAAGAATGACCGGACCGAACTGCACATCCTGGCTGACCCCGACAATCAGCTCCCGGGCATGGGGACGATGCGCCATCGGCTGAACCGTGAATCCATATACCGTTGCATCGGGCAGTCTCTCCCGGATTCGATCCCGCATGATCTCGGCGGCATTTTTCACCGATGCTTCCGATGTCAGATTCAACGCCACCCCCCCGATGTCAGACTTGTGGGTGATATCCGGAGACAGAATTTTCAAGGCCAGAGAACCACCCAGATCCGCGGCAATTCGGGCCGCCTGTTCGGGTGTCGACGCTTCGTATGTATTGACCACGGGAATTTTGTAAGCGGTCAGCACGGCCTTGGCTTCGGTCTCGGTCAGCCATATCCGGCCCAAGGACAACGCCCGGTCAACGATTTCCCGGGCCGTGACTGTTTCCGGATCAAAGGTTTCGGTAATGCTGGGAGGGGTTTCCATCAGCATTTCCTGACTTCGGCGGTACCGCACCATCTGCATGAATCCCCGAATCGCTTCGCCCGGTGTTTCGTAGGTCGGAATCCTGTTTTCGGCAAATATCCTGCGGGCATCACGGGCGGAATCCATCCCCAGCCAACTGGTAAAAATACCCTTTTGGCCAGCCTTTGAAGCGTTTGATTTCAGGGTTTCGACGACAGCCCGGGCCGCATCGGTGCTGGAAGCCACAGCCGTGGGGCAGTTCAAGATGAGCAGGGCATCGATACCCCTGTCATCCAGCAGTGCGGTTAAGGCATCGATATAGCGACCCGGGGGTGCATCGCCGATGATGTCCACCGGATTGTTGTGGGACCACGTGTTCGGGAGTATGGTGTTCAGGCGGGCGATGGTTTCCGGAGACAGTTGGGCCAGGCGACCCTGTTTATCCATCAGGACATCGGTGGCCAGCACGCCCATGCCCCCGCCATTGGTCAAAATGGCCAGGCGGTCTCCCGGAAACGGGTGGGACATGGCCAATGTTTCCACGGCATCGAAGAGCGCCTGCATGTCCATCACCCGCAGCACCCCGGCCCGATGAAATGCCGCGTTATAAACGTCATCGGCCCCGGCCAGTGCGCCGGTATGAGAAGCGGCGGCCCGGGCACTTTCAAAATGGCGTCCGGCCTTGACCACGACAACCGGTTTCATCCGGGCTGCGGCCCGGGCCGCTGACATGAATTTCCTGGCATGGGTGATGGCCTCGATGTAAAGCAGTATTGCTTTGGCGCGGGAATCAGCGGCCAGATAATCGAGCATGTCGCCAAAATCGACATCAGACATGTCGCCCACGGATACAAAATGAGAAAAACCGATTCCTCTGGACGTGGCCCAGTCCAGAACCGTTGTCTGTACCGCGCCGGACTGGGCGACAAATGCGATATTTCCGGCAAGGGGGTGTACATGTCCGAAACTGGCATTCAGACCCACACCCGGCACCATGATTCCCAGGCAGTTGGGGCCCACGATGCGCAGCAGATGGGGCCGGGCCGATTCGAGCATTTGCGTCCGCAGCCGCTGTCCGGTTTCGCATCCGCCCTCACCGAATCCGGCCGTGATCACCACAGCCGACCGGGTACCCAGTCTGCCGAGTTTTTCAATCAGTTCCGGAACTGTATCCGGCGGTGTGGCGATGACGGCAAGATCCGGCGTTTTTGGCAAACTGCCCAGATCCGGATAGGCGGGAAAGCCTTCTACGATTTTATATTTCGAGTTGACGGGAAAAATCTCGCCTTTGAAGCCGGCGCTGACCAGATTGCGGGCAAGAACCGCACCGATTGTGCCCGGTTTTTGACTGGCCCCGATCAGGGCCACCGAAGAGGGGTTGAACATGACATCGAGATTGCGGACTGTCATCGCATCACTCCTTTTTTTTATCAACCGCCAGGTCCGGTCTGTCTGTTCCGTATTGAGATATGAGTCGTGCGTATTGAGAGGCTGCCTGACCGTCCGACGGCCGGCCTGCCTGAATTTTGAGCATTTTTAATAATTTCGCAAAAATCCATTTCTCTACTCCTTTCGTGATTCAAAAAATCCATTTTCAGAAATCATACGGAATGGTCATCGTTTGGAAGCCCGTCATTCAGAGACGACGATCGACATGCCCGGGACCGCCGCATTCCGGGATATAGCATGTGACATTGATAAATTCACACTCGCCGCCGCACTCGGGGCAGACCATCGGTGGCTTGGAAGCCGTAATCAGAAAGCCGCATTTGCCGCATTTATAATAGGTGAGCCCACATTTCGGGCATATGTCGCCAACAAATTTATTGTCGGATGTGTAGCCGCAGCGGGCGCATACCCAGCTTTTGGGTT
>JBFXFK010000121.1:8080-15224 GCA_050179135.1 Desulfatirhabdiaceae bacterium
AAGGTGTTTTCCATACGCCTTTTCCTTTACCTGCTGCCTTCGGAAATACATTCTCCTGAAAGCGATCATTTGGGCCATTGCGCAAACATGAACACCCTCCTGGTATTCAGATGCCGTGATCCCGAATTTCAGCTCACTTTTTATGAATATCGGACAACGCCGGAGTCAGCCCGGATGATGCAAACTGATCCATCGCTTCCATCGCCTGACAGGCATAGACGACCGCCGGCCCGCCCCCCATGAGAATGGCGATGCCAATGGTCTCCAGAATCTCCTGTCTGGACGCGCCGGCCCGGATGGCATCATGCACATGATAGGCGATGCAACCGTCACAATGGGCCGATATTCCGATGCCCAATGCAATGAGCTGTTTGATTTTGGCATCCAGGGCGCCAGGGGCACTTGCTGCCGCGTTGAGTTGTGCAAAGGCGGACATGGGGCCGCGCAAATCTTTTGCCAGTTTGGTGGACAACTTCTGCAGATGCTGGTAGAGTTCGGGGTATTCCTCTTTCATGTCGATCCTCTTTTGGCATTCCTCCCCAGATGGTCGGAGAGATACCGGATAATTTCCGACAGGGTATTGAGTTTTCCATAATCCGACTCGGGCACGGAAACACCGGTTGCCTCATCGATCCGGATAAAGAAATTCAGGGCATCGAAAGAATCGATATCCAGTGTTTTTCGTATGTTCTGGTCCGGTGTCAGCGCGGTCGGGTCCGATTCGGGAGCAATCCGCCGGAGTGTTTCAAATATGACCTGTTTGATTTCATCCTGGTTCATGGGTGTAATGGCTCCTGCAGGTGGTGGTTCAAGGATTCGAAGAACTGGGCGCCGCGGCGGCCATCGGTTGCCCGGTGGTCTGCCGACAGGGTTGCGGTCAGGACAGGCCGGACACCGAGCATGCCGTTCTCGGCCCAGGGGTGTTCTGCGGTTTTTCCAAATCCGATCAGGGCGACCTGGGGGGGATAAATGACCCCGAAGACCGTCTCGACCCCCAAATCTCCCAGACTGGTTATCGTGACCGTGGCATCCGTCAGTTCGGAACTGCGCAATCCGCCGGATCGGGTCCGCATGATCAGGTCACGCAAATCCGTCATCAGTTCTTCCACGCACTTTTCATCCGCGTTAAGAATGGCCGGTGCAATCAGCCCTCCCTGACGGAGTGAAATCGCAAATCCGATGTTGATGGCCTCGGAAATCTGGTGGTGGTCATCGATCCAGTAGCCATTCAATTCCGGTACATCCTTCAATGCCAGCGCCACGGCCCGGATAAGCGGGACAACCGGCAATATCCGGTCCCTGATGGGGCGATTGAGATTTTCAGATTCCAGCCAGCCCAGGGTTTTGCTCATGTCGATGCGCGTCTGAAGATAATAATGGGGAATTTCCCGTTTGGAACGTACCATGGCGGCTGCAATGGCCCGGCGCATGCCTGTTTGGGCAGACGGTTTTCCAAAAATCGGCTCGACCCGGGGTGTTTCCGTGAAGAATTTTTCGGGGTATGTTCGGGTATCTGATGCAGGCGGCAGTTGGTTCAGGGGCTTTATCGCTGGTGAAACTGCCCGTTTTACATCTGCGGCGCAAATAGCGCCACCAGGTCCGGTTCCTTCGAGGGCCTTCAGATCAACGGACTGTTCGGCTGCCAGCCTGCGGGCATATGGAGAAACCCTGGCACGCCGGACACCGGCATCTGAAGTGGATGGCAGGGATTTTTCGGTTTCAGGCCGGGACACGGATTCGGTTTTCTGCTGCACGGACGTATCCATGACAGGTGTTTTGTCCGACCTGCCCACCGTTGACCCGACTTCGGTTTGAATGATGGCCAACACGGCGCCCACAGGAACCTTCTGGCCCGGCTCAACCAGAAGCCGTTCCACCACACCGTCTTCGTACACCTCGATCTCGATAGCCGCCTTGTCTGTTTCCACAACGGCGATGATATCCCGGCGTTTGACACGGTCCCCGGGCTTTACCCGCCATTCGACAAGGATGCCCGCCACCATATCCGAGCCCAGACTGGGCATGCGAAATTCAGCCATTGTTTTCCACCATCTTTCTAGCAATTGCTGCAATTGTATTCACCTGCGGCAAAGCCGCTTCCTCAAGGTGTCTGGCATACGGCATGGGAACCTCCGCAGTACACAGGCGCTCGACTGGTGCATCCAGCTCGTAAAAGGCTTTCTCCATGATCCGTGAGCTGATCTCGGCGGAGATGCTCCCGCTGCGCCAGCCCTCATCCACAATGAGTGCCCGGTGTGTTCTGGCTACCGATTCCAGAAAGGTTTTGTCATCCAGGGGGCGCAGGGTACGCAGGTCAATCACCTCTGCCTCGATGCCCTCCTTCGACAGGATGTCCGCCGCATCGAGGGATTTGATGAGGCTCGCCGAATAGCTGATGAGGGTAATATCCTTCCCGGACCTTCGAATGCGGGCCGTGTCAATATCCACGGGACCGGCATCGCCGGGGAGCATTCCTTCCATGTTGTAAAGCCCGCTGTTTTCGAAAATGAGTACCGGGTCCGGATCTTCAAGGGCGGTCCAGAGCATGCCGCGGGCGTCTTCAAGGGTTGCCGGCGTCAGAATTTTTATCCCGGGAATGTGGGCATACCAGCCTTCCAGACTGCGGGAGTGCTGGGCAGCCAGTTGCCGGCCGCCTCCGGTGGCCATCCGGATAACGAGAGGAACATTGAATTGTCCGCCGGACATGTGAAGATACACGGCGGCATTATTGATAATCTGGTCAGCCGCCAGCAGGCTGAAGTTGACGGTCATGATTTCCACAATGGGCCGCATGCCGCCAAGGGCTGCCCCGATGCCCGCACCGACAAACCCGGACTCTGAGAGCGGGGTATCCCGGATCCGTTCCGGGCCGAACTCCTCAAGCAGTCCTTTGGTCACCGCAAAACACCCGCCGTATCTGCCCACATCCTCTCCCATGAGAAACACACGCTCATCTTTTTTCAGGGCCTCCCGGATGGCTTCCCGAACCGCTTCACGATACGTGATCTTTTGCATGTTCATGGCGGCGTTGATCATGACGTCCTCCGTTCCGAATACACAAAGCGGGTCAGATCTTCGACAGGCTCCCAGGCGCCGGCCTCGGCAAAGGTGACGGCTTCGTTGATTTCCCGGGTGATATCCTGCCCGATTTCCGCCAGGTCCCCATCTGTCAGAAGCCCTTCCTGTTTCAATCGCTGCGTCAATGTGGCAATGGGACAACGCTTTTTCCATTCCGCGACTTCTGCTTTGGACCGATAGAGCTCTGCATCGTACATGGAATGGGCCCGGAAACGGTAGGTCCGGCACTCCAGAAAGCGGGGACCTTCTCCGGAGCGGACCGCATCCGCCGCTTTTCTGGCAGCGGTTTCAACCGCCAGCACATCCATGCCATCCACCACCGTGGCAGGAATGTCATAACTGGACGCCTTGCTGGCGAGATCCATGACGGACTGGGTGTATTTCAATGCGGTTCCCATGGCATACAGGTTGTTTTCGCACACAAACAATACCGGCAGTTTCCATAGGGATGCCAGGTTCATGCTTTCGTGAAACTCGCCTTCGGCAACCGCGCCATCTCCGAAAAAGCAGCACGTCACACGTTTTTTTTGCTGCATCCGGTCCGCCAAGGCCAATCCGGCAGCAATGGGAAGGCCGCCTCCCACAATGGCATTGCCCCCATAAAACCGCGTCCGGCTGTCAAAAAGGTGCATCGAGCCGCCCCGACCGCGACTGCAGCCTTCCTGTTTTCCATACATTTCCGCCAGAATGGCAGCCATCGGAACGCCCCGTATCAGCACATGCCCGTGCTCCCGGTAGGTGGCCACAACCGCGTCATCCGGGGTCAGCGATTCCAGTACACCGACGGCGATGGCTTCCTCGCCATCATACAGGTGCAGAAAACCCCGTATCTTCATGGCCGTGTATAGCTCTGCGCATGTGTCCTCCAGGCGTCGGATCCGGATCATGCTGCGCAAGAGATGCAATACATGATCATGGTTCATGGTTGCGGCAGTTGTTTTTTGGGTGCGCTTTGTTTTCATTCGCTATCCTCCAGTGTGGAAAGGTCTCCTTCCGGCAACCCCAGTTCACGCGCCCTGAGCAGTCGCCGCATGATTTTGCCGGCCTTGTTTTTGGGCAGGTTTTGCCTGAAATCGATTTCTTTGGGCGCCACGGCCGACCCCAGTTTTTTTCGGGCAAATCCGATGAGCTCGAGGCGCAGTTCATCGGACGGATGGATTCCGGGCTTGAGCGCGACAAAGGCTTTGACCATTTCACCAATCAGCGGGTCCGGCTTGCCGATGACACCGGCTTCGGCAACCGCAGGATGCTCCATGAGCGTGCTTTCAACTTCAAAAGGACCCACCATGTGGCCGGATGTCTTGATAATGTCATCGGCGCGCCCCACAAACCAGAAATAGCCGTCTGCGTCGCGTTTTGCCAGATCCCCTGTCAGATACCAGCCGCCGACAAAGCACTTCCGGTATCGCGCCTCATCATGCAGGTAGCCCCGGAACATGGAGGGCCAACCCTGCCGCAGCGCCAGTTCCCCTTGAATTTCAGGCGGTTCGATCACCGTTACAGTATCCTTGTCCGTGCGTTGAACTATGGCGGCATCAATTCCGGGAAGGGGCCGTCCCATGGAGCCGGGCCGGATATCCATGGCGGGATAGTTGGCAATCATGATGCCACCGGTTTCCGTCTGCCACCAGTTGTCATGAATGGGAAGCCCCAATGCCTTCACGCCCCAGATAACCGCCTCGGGGTTGAGCGGTTCCCCCACACTGTGAATGAGTCGCAAGCGGCTGAGATCGTGGTTTTGGACCGGCTCCAGACCCAGCCGCATCAGTCTCCGGATGGCCGTGGGCGCCGTGTACCAGACACTGACGTTTCGGGACTCCAGAATACGGCACCAGCGCATGGCGTCAAACTCGGCTTCATCGACGACATTGGTGATTCCGTGGAGAAGGGGTGCAATAATTCCATAGGACGTCCCGGTGATCCATCCGGGGTCTGCCGTACACCAGAAAACATCGTCCGGATGAAAATCCAATACATATTTTCCGGTCATGTAGTGGCAGCAAACGGCGTTGTGAACATGGATGGCCCCTTTGGGCATCCCGGTGGTGCCACTTGTAAAGTGCAGGATGGCAATGTCTTCGGGGTCGGTTGGCGGGATTGCAAACGTGTCATCGGATTCCGCCATGAGCCTGGGCAGTGACAGGAGGCCATTTCCCGGGTGGTCTTTGGCATCCACGACAAGAACATGCGTCAGTTTGGGCAGCATATCCCTCAGGTGGCTTACCTTCTGCCGATAGTGGCGTTCGGTCGTGATAAGGGCTTTGGCATCTCCCCGGCTCAGGCGCTGATAGATGGGTTCCGGACCGAACGCCGAGAAAAGGGGACAGAAAACACTCGTATTTTTGAAAATCCCCAGGGCGGCAATGTACAATTCCGGAATACGTCCCGCCAGAACCGACACCGTATCACCCTTGCCAATCCCCAATCCCTTGAGGATATTGGCAAAGCGGTTGCTCTGCCGCTTGAGATCGGCATAGCTGAACTGACGGGATTCGCCGTCACTGCCCAGCCATTGCAGGGCCACATGATCGCGCAGCCTTCCGTCGGCATGACGGTCAACGGCTTCATGAGCGATATTGAGGCCCCTGCCCCCGGGGAGACCATCCAGGGACCTGCGGATGTCATCCCAGGAAAAATTGGAACAGGTCCGGGCATAATTCTGAAGGTTTGGAGCAACTGTCCAGAATTTTGAATCTTTTTGAATTGGCGTCCAAATCACGTTCGCACCTCGCACACAAGGGGTTAAAAAAGGTTGTGTCGTTTCGCGCGTCGTATCTGAAAGAACCGGAATGCCGGTTTTCTGGAGCCTGTATGAAAAATCAGGTCAGGCAAGATGTGGGGGAAAGTGGCTCAAAAGCGACACATAACTGAAATATGCAGGCATTTTGAGGTGTTTTCAAATACGGTTAACATGTATTCCGACAATGCGTCAAGATAATTTTCGGTGCAGAAAGCGCGTCTGGTGACATGAACATATCGCTGCATAATTGACGGTTGCACCGCCTGTTCAGTCTTAAATGCGATTACAAACAGAAAAATTGTGCTGATTATAACCGGTAAAGAATTCAGGCGGTTCTGAAGACAGGGTGGTTTGTTTGGGTAGCAGGTGGATTTGAAATACAAAAAGGTCTCAAGCAGGAGAAGCTTCGAGCGCATCACTTTTTGACGATTTTTAAAAAATAATTAATCCCCAGCGGCTCTTCCATCAACTCCATTTCATGAATCTGCTGCTTCGGCGCGTCCCTGATAAAATCGAACACCTCATCCTTGTTGCGATAGATCAAATTCCAATCGTAGATATACTCCATGGCGAAACGGACATCCCGGGGATTATGATGGCTGAAATTCCCGACGATCAGCGTTCCGCCCGGTTTTAGCAGATCGACAAACAGATTGCGGGTCAGGGCAATGGTCCCCCGGGTAGGGTTCAGCAGAAATGTCTTGATATAATCGTAGAGACCCGCGCTGTAAATCAGGTCATACTCCTCAATCCTTAAGCAATCCAGTGTGTATTTCATGTGGATAAAAAGACGCCGCCATCCACGGAAATCCCTTCTGGGCGAACAGTATTGCTTCAGCATGGGTCTGGGTTTGGCAAGGTTGTATTTTTTTGATGTGATTTGAAACGCGTTAGCCAGAAAATATTCAAAACGCCCTTTCTTCGACAGATCCTGAAAAGACATCAGCGTGTCCATATCATGATCCAGGGCATGGAAATTGAACCTTTCCCCAGCGGGTCCATTCAAGATGTCCCTGATCTCCTGGGCAGAGCCGGCAGCCAGACTAAGAACTTTCCCACTACTGGTTTTCAAAATCTGATTTCTTAAAAAGGATTTTCGATTTCTGACGGCCTGGCACGCCTTGCTGGACAGGGCGTTCTTATGCAATAATTTTCCGAACGGTGTTTTTCCTTCAAATTGATTCCGGTAGATAAAATCCATCATGTAGGCATCACCCGCGTATCCGTTGGGCTTGTTGATGATTCGCCAATAGAAGGGGGCTTCCTGGACGATTTGATGATATGTTGTTTGACGAATATATTGCTTGTGGATCTTCTTTTCTTCCG
>JBFXFK010000122.1:0-5920 GCA_050179135.1 Desulfatirhabdiaceae bacterium
TCAACCTGTTATAAAGGATTTATCCATGCGGAAGGCCAAAAAGCACTGGTTTGCTCTCCTCAGCATGGCAGCGATTCTCTTTTTTATACCATCCTGTTCCCTGACGGGTAAAAATGTTGAATCACCCCGTGTCACGGTTTCAAAGATCAAGATCGAGGATATCAATCTGTTTGAAGCGGTTCTGCGTATTGAAATGCGGGTATTCAATGTCAATGATCGGGCATTTGATATCAAGGGGATCGACTGTGAACTGAATCTGGATCAAACCCGTCTGGCAACCGGTGTTTCCAATACGCCAACACATATCCCTTCTTTTGAAACCGCCGTCATCCCCATGACCGTCTATTCATCCATCGATGATATCGCCCAGTGTGTCCGGGAAATGAAAAGCAAAAACAAAATCAGCTATAGAATAAAGGGCAAACTTTTTCTGGAAGGCGGATTCCTCAAACCATCCATGATCGCCTTCAACTCCGATGGCGAAATTTCACTGGAAGGGATCAAGGCCCTGAATCTGTAGCCGGAATCCCCATCATCTCATAGACCATATCCAGCAACGGCGGACGAACCGGCCGCCATGTCGGTCTTATCGCCATCATTTCCTGCCATTCAAATTCTACCGATTCCAGCCTTTGCGGAATGACATGCTGCCCCTTTTCACCATACCGGCTTGCCGGATAATATTCCAGCCACATCATTCTGGACGGATCCAGATTGAAATCACTCACGACCCGGGTGGCAATATGACTGGTGCAACTTCTGATGGACATCTTGCTGTCCTCAACATCGGTAATCACCACAATGACCGGTTTGATAAAAGATGGCCCACCGGTTTTGCCCTTTTTGAGATCATAAATGCGAAGCCGGCATTTTCCGCTGCCCAGCCGCATTTTCCCCCCCCATCCCTGCCATGTATAAATATCATCATGAATCAGCATGTGTTTTTCCGGTATGTGTGTACGCATCGCAGTCTGGTGTCAGTGCCATCGCATGTGAACCCGGGTTGCTTCCTATTTTTTTAATCCGAGTTTATCCAGCCGGTAGCGAAGGGACCGGAGGTTGATCTGCAGCAGTTCTGCGGCGCGCAGTTTGTCACCTCTGCCAACAATCAGGGCCTTTTCGATATAGGCTTTTTCGATTTCTTCCAGAATGGCATCCAGTGCCACCCCGTTTTCAACATCTTCCAGATCAAATCGCCTTCCCTTGATGCCCTCAATCCATCTGCGTTTGTGGATTTGCTTGTGAGCCGAAATGGCCAGACTTTCGGGCAGAATGATATTGGTGTTTGACAGGGCCACGCTCCGTTCAATCAAATTTTCCAACTCACGGATATTTCCCGGAAAATCATAGCGGTTCAGAAGATCAACGGCATAGGAACTCAGCTTGGTAATCTCCTTTTCCATTTTTTTTGAGTATATCTCGATAAAATGCTGGGCCAGAAGCCGGATGTCTTCTTTTCGCTCCCGAAGCGGCGGCATTCGTATTTCAATGACATTCAGGCGGTAAAACAGATCTTCCCGAAACCGGTTGGCAATAACTTCATCCTCCAGATTTTTGTTTGTCGCCGACACAATCCGGACATCCACATGAACATCATCGTTTCCGCCAATCGGTTTGAACACTTTTTCCTGAACGATTCTGAGCAGCTTTACCTGAATGGGGAGCGTGAGATCCCCGATTTCATCCAGAAAAATGGTGCCTTTGTCGGCAATTTCAAAAAGGCCTTTCTTGTCCTGGATCGCGCCGGTGAACGCTCCTTTTTTGTATCCCATCAACTCGCTTTCCATCAGGGTCTCGGGAATGCCGCCGCAATTGATGGTGACAAAGGGATGCTGTTTCCGGTTGCTTTCATCATGGATGGCGCGCGCCACCAGTTCCTTGCCTGTTCCGCTTTCGCCGGTAATCAGGATGTTGGTGGTGGTTTTGGCAACCTGGCGGATCATGTCATAAATTTTATGCATGGACGGGGAATCGCCGATGATCTTGCCAAAATGCAGGGTTTTCAGAAGCGCTTTTCCCAGGATTTCCTTTTCCTTTTCCCGGGAAATGCTTTTCATGGCCAGAGCCTGTGAGATCGTCTGTTTGAGTTCAATATTGTTGAAGGGCTTGGGCACAAAATCATATGCACCCTCGTTCATGGATGCGACAGCCAGTTCAGTGGTGGTATAGGCGGAGATCATGATGACCGGAATGTCCGGTGTGTGTTTTTTTGCGGCTTTCAAAACATCCAGTCCGGTCAGGTCCCCCAGGCGGATATCGCACAAAAGCAGATCAAACGACTTCTTTTCCAGAAGGGACAGGGCTTTTTTTCCGTTCTCGGCGCAACAGACCCGATAACCTTCCTTGCACAGCATGAGCTCAAGAAGCTCCCGCATGCTCAGTTCATCATCCACAACCAGAATATGTGGAGAAGAATCGGATATCATGGCGGTCAACCGCTCGAAAGAATGCTGAAAACCGGTTTTCCCGAGACCATGGTCAGAACGGCCCTGCCCATCATGTTCCAGTGATCAAAGGGTGTGTTCCGGCTCAGGGAAAAGAAGTGGCCGGCGTCAACAACAAACCGGGCAAGCGGATCGATCAGGGTCATGTCTGCATGCCCGCCTTCCACAATTCCGGATTCAATTCCCAGGATACGGGCCGGGTTGGTGGACATTTTGGCAATCAGTTCGGGGAGTGTCAGAATGTTTGTTCGAACCAGTTCCAGGCCCAGTGGAAGGGATGTTTCCAGCCCGATGATGCCAAATGCCGCCTGATCAAATTCCACATCCTTCTCGACCGGTGAATGGGGGGCATGATCGGTTGCAATGACATCGATGGTTCCGTCAGCCAAGCCTTCCAGAATGCTTTCCCTGTCCATTGCCGTGCGCAGGGGGGGATTCATTTTGGCATGGGTATTATAGTCTTTGACGGCATCATCGGTCAGTGTAAAATAATGCGGTGCGGTCTCACAGGTAACCGGAATTCCAACTGCCCTGGCCTGCCGGATGGCCCGAACAGATTCCCGGGTGCTGACATGGGCAATATGAACCGGCGCACGGGTCAGCTCGCACAGGGCAATATCCCGCATGACCATGATGCTTTCCGCTGCATTGGGAATGCCGGCAAGGCCCATTCGCGTGGCAACAGGCCCTTCGTTCATGCAGCCGCCGACTGCCAGGTTTTCATCTTCACTGTGACTGATGACAACAAGACCCAATCCCCTGGCATATTCCATGGCCCGCCGCATCAGCAGGCTGTTGGTGACGGGATGGCCGTCATCGGTAACGGCCACGATACCGGCGGATTTCATATCCGAGAATTCGGCCAGTTCATTTCCATTCAGCCCCTTGCTGATCGCACCGACCGGGTAAACATGAACCCCGTTTGCCTGGGCCTCACGAAGCTTGATAAAACCGGTCACCTGGCTGTTGTCATTGACCGGACGGGTGTTGGGCATGGCGCAAACCGCTGTAAAACCACCGGCCGCCGCCGCCTGGCAACCGGATGCAATGGTTTCCTTGTATTCATGGCCCGGTTCCCGAAGATGAACATGCATGTCGATGAGACCGGGAACAACAATCAGGCCATCCGCATCGATGGTATTCAGTTCTGCATGGGGGGGAACGAGACCTTCCGGTAATGCGCCGCATGGAAAAATGCGGCGTATCCGGTCATCCTGAACCAGAATATCCATTGGACCGTCCAAATGGCCGGGATCAATGACTCTGCCGTCTTTAATCAGTGTCCACATGTCGGCTACCTCCGGTGACAATCAGATATAAAATGGCCATTCGGACCGCAACGCCATTTTCTACCTGGTCCAGTATAATGGCATGAGGCCCATCCGCCACATCCGGCGCAATTTCAAGACCCCGGTTGATCGGTCCCGGATGCATGACAACCGCATCCGGTTTGGCAAGGCCCAGTTTTTTGGCATTCAAGCCATACACCCTGGCGTATTCCCGTTCAGTTGGAAAAAAGAAGCCCTTTTGGCGTTCTTTTTGAATTCTCAGCATCATGACGACATCCGCCCCATCCAGGGCCTCATCCATGCCGGCCGCTACGGAAACGCCAAGCGATTCAATACCTGGCGGAATCAGGGTAGGCGGACCATACAGCACGACCTTGGCGCCCATTTTGGTGAAACCGATACAGTCGGACCGCGCCACCCGGCTGTGGGTAATATCACCGATGATGGCGATTTTGAGATTTTCAATAGGGCCCTTTTTTTCCCGGACCGTCATCATGTCCAGAAGTGCCTGGGTTGGATGGGCATGCGTTCCATCCCCGGCGTTGATAACCGACGCCCGAAGTATTTTTGAAAGCATGTAGGGCGCGCCGGATGACGAATGGCGAAGCACGACCACATCCGGGCTCATGGCCTCCAGATTCCGGGCCGTGTCTATAAGGGTTTCCCCCTTGACCATGCTGCTGCCACTGGCAGTCAGGGAAATACTGTCCGCACTGAGGCGTTTGGCGGCAATATCAAAAGAGGTCCGGGTTCGGGTGCTGGGCTCATAAAAATACAGCACAATGGTTTTGCCCCGCAGTGTCGGGACTTTTTTTACGGGCCGTTTGGATATTTCTTTCATGCTTCCGGCTGCGTCCAGAATCAGGTTGATTTCTTCGACCGAAAGACTGTCAATATCCAGAATATCTTTTTGGGTAAAGTGCATGGACCTGCCGTTTGAAATGGTTGGCCGGTTGTTGTTTCATGTGTTCAGCATGGGCGGGCGTGTTTCTATTTCAGGAGATTGAAAAGCCTGCCAAACCGGATTGAAAAATTGTCCTTGTCCCATGACCAGTAAATGATGAATGCTTTCCCCTTGACAGCCTTGAGCTTGACAAACCCCCAGTATCGGCTGTCATAGCTGTGATCCCGGTTGTCCCCCATGACAAACAGACTGTCCGGGGGAACCGTTATGGGGCCCAGAAAATCCCTGGGTTGAACCCGGGGAGGGAATGTGTGGGGATCCGTGTGAATACTGAATGTATCCATTTGAAGTTCCCCGTTTACATAGACCTGTTTGTTGCGCACCTCGACCACATCCCCGGCTACTCCCACCACACGCTTGATAAAATCCTTGTCCGGATCTTCGGGAAATTCAAACACCACGATATCACCCCGCGCGGGATTTTTGACCGGAATGATGGTGGTTTGCAGAAATGGGAGTTTGACACCATAAATAAACTTGTTGACCAGAATGTGATCCCCGATCTGAAGGGTTTCTTTCATGGAGCCGGAAGGGATTTTAAATGCCTGAACCACAAATGTTCGAATAAACATGGCCAGAATGACGGCAACAACAATGGCTTCGACATTTTCGCGAAGCCTGCTTTTGGGCTTTGCCTGAATTGGATTATCCACAATACTTTCAGCTTTCAACGGATAGAAAACCCTCTCTGGTTATTTGATTGTCGGGCCGAAACGGACCGGTTTGCACTAAACGATCATCCAGGCAATTCTGAGCAGAATATTGCAGAATATGCCGGCCACAACATCATCGATGACCACTCCCGCACCACCCGGAACCTTTCTTTCAAGATAATTGATCGGAAACGGCTTGAGAATATCCATGACCCGAAACAGAAAAAAACCGGCCAGTGTCATGGGAAGCGTGAATGGAAGCCCCAGAAGGGTTACCATCATGCCGGCGATTTCATCGATGACAATCAGGCCGGAGTCCTTTTTGCGGATGATTTTTTCAGCCTGATCGGCAATCCATACTGCTGCCAGCATAAAAATGGCGCAGACAACCGTGGCGGCCCCCAGGTTGATGGTTGACAGAAAAAATGCGGGAAACAGTCCAACCACAGATCCTGCCGTGCCGGATGCAACCGGAAAATAGCCACTATGACATCCGGTGGCCAGAAAAAGAATCACGCGATTGGGGATTGACATGGCTTTTTGTATTACCCGGCGGATTTTTTGTCAAGG
>JBFXFK010000122.1:6020-12573 GCA_050179135.1 Desulfatirhabdiaceae bacterium
TCCGCCGCCGTCACCATATCCGACAATTCTATCGATTCCCGCACCGTGTGCATGTCCCGCATCCCGGTTCCCAGAACACCGGTCATGATGCCCCGTTCGAAAAACACATTGGCATCGGCTCCGCCGCCCGTGATTTTGGTCACCATGGGCTGCCCCAGATTTCGGGCCGCGTTCATGGCCAGGGAAACAACCGGATGATCATCCGGAATATGGGTGCCTACAAAATCAGACTCGATATGTGTTTCCAGTGAGGGTCGTCCGACATCTTCTGTCACGGGGATATAGTGTTTGACCGCATCTTCAAATGCAGCGGTCATAAATCGGGTGATATCCTTCAGCTTGAATGGGTCGTGGCTTCTCACCTCACCTTTGACGCTGACCCGGGGCGGCACGATGTTGGTGGCGATCCCGCCCTGAATAATCCCGATGTTACAGGTTGTCTCATGGTCGATTCGCCCCAGTTTCAGTGCGGCAATGGCTTTTGCGGCAATCAATATGGCATTGATGCCCTTGTCCGGAGCCGCACCGGCATGGGCGTCTTTTCCATGAACAACAAATTCGAGCTTGTTGGCGCCCGGTGCGCGGGTGATGACGCCCCGGGTGTCGGTGGCATCCAGGGCATATCCATACGTGGCGGTGATCAGGCTCATGTCCAGATGTTTGGCGCCCAGAAGACCAATTTCTTCACAAACGGTCAGAACCACTTCCAGCGGACCATGGGGCAGTTGATTTTCCTGAATGACGGTCAATACTTCCAGCAGAATGGCAATTGCGCTTTTATCATCCGCCCCCAGGATGGTGGTGCCGTCGCTTTTGAAGACACCGTTCTGAAAAACCGGTTTGACCCCATTGCCGGGTTCAACGGTATCCATGTGCGCATTCAGCAGCAGTGGGGCTGTTTGGACATTGCCACTGAAGCGGGCAACCAGGTTGCCGGTGTTGCTGCCAGTGTCCTGCTGAGAATTGTCGACCCGGGTGGATGCGCCCAGAGATTTGAGAATTGACTGCAATTCCTGGCAGATTTGTGCTTCATTGCGGGAAACGCTGTCGATTTGAACCAGTGACTGAAAGGTGTTCGCCAGTCTGTTTGAATTGATCATGAATGACCTCGTCATATATCAGGGGTTGTCATATCCGGGGCGACTGAACGGAATCGGTCAGACGCCATCACCAGAAACCCGAACTGTAGATAATAATGCATCGGCTATCTTCTGACATTCAGTCACCGAGAAATCAAGACTTTTTCAATGCGGGTGTGATGGTATTGAATAATCGGAAGCTGAAAATGGTCCGATATTGATATATTGCCCCGGATTCTTGGCTTTCTTTTTAATGCGTTTTATGTCAGAATTTTAAAATTGAACCATGTGACCGTTTCGCCCACAACAATTGTAACCAATTAAAGAATGATTAATTATAACATATCAGATTTATAATATAACCGGTTTACGGAGAGGAAATGAACCATGAGTAAACCCAGACTGAAGCAGCATGTGATCAACCGGGACTGGTGCAAGGGATGCGGTATTTGTGTTGAATTTTGCCCCAAGAATGTCCTGGCGCTTGATGATACGGATAAAGTGGTTGCCGTTCGTCCGGAAGACTGTATCTGCTGCAGAATGTGCGAGCAGAGATGTCCGGATCTGGCAATCGAAATCCTTACAGAAGAAGAGGCACAGCCATGAGCGATATCGATACCGGAAGTCAGGAGGCTGGAGACAGAGGGAAGACACTGGAAAGCGGCATGCCGTCATCCGAAATCAAATTCATTCAGGGAAACGAGGTCTGTGTGGAAGCGGCCCTGTATGCCGGTCTGGATTTTTTTGCAGGATACCCAATTACGCCGTCCACGGAAATTGCCGAGCATCTGGCAGCCAGATTGCCGCAGGCCGGTAAAACATTCATTCAGATGGAGGATGAAATCGCCTCGATCTGCGCCATCATTGGGGCGTCGCTGACCGGACACAAGGTCATGACCGCCACCAGCGGACCCGGATTTTCCCTGATGCAGGAGGCGCTGGGATATGCCGTCATGGCCGAGATTCCGTCAGTCATCGTCAATGTCCAGCGGGGCGGGCCATCGACCGGGCTTCCGACCCATGTCAGCCAGGGAGATGTCAACCAGGCGCGCTGGGGCACCCATGGGGATCATGCCATCATAACCCTGACCGCGTCCAACCATCAGGATGTTTTTTCCATCACCGTGGATGCATTCAATCTCGCAGAGACATACCGGACCCCGGTCATTCTGTTGTTTGATGAAGTTGTCGGACACATGCGGGAAAAAGTGATTATTCCGGCACCGGGGCAACTGCCGCTGGTTGAACGGCTGCGTACATCCGTCAAGGAAGGGATTGACTATCATCCCTACCTGCCGCGGGAAGACGGCAGACTGCCCATGTCGGATTTTGGCGGGGTTCACCGATACAATGTGACCGGCCTGGTTCACGACATGTGGGGGTTTCCATCCGGCAATCCCCAGGTCGTTCAGGGACTGCTCCGTCATCTGGTGGATAAAATCAATAACAATGCCCGTGAAATCGCCCGGTATAAAACGTATTTTACAGAAGATGCCGATTGCATGCTGGTGTCTTACGGGTCTTCGGCCCGGTCTGCGTTGCATGTGGTGATGAACCGGAGACAGCGGGGTGAAAAACTGGGGCTTTTGGAGCTTCAGACCCTGTGGCCGTTTCCGACCCATGTTGTTCGGGATGTATGCGCCAGGGCCGAATATGTGGTGGTCGTGGAGATGAACATGGGGCAGGTTCTGGAGCAGGTAAAGCTGGCGGTCGACAAGGCCCAGAAGGTGTTTCTGGCCAACCGGATCGACGGCGTCTTTATCAATCCGACAGACATTCGCAATATTCTGCGATTGATTCAGGGAAAGGGGGTGTGATCCATGTCCATCAAACAATTTATCCGGGAACGCTTTTTCCCGCATATGTGGTGCCCGGGATGCGGGCATGGCGTGGTGCTGAATGCCATGCTGCGGGCTGTCGAGCGGCTTGGGCTCAACAAAAACGATATTGTCATGGTCTCCGGAATCGGATGCTCGTCCCGGATTTCCGGGTATGTGGATTTCCACACCCTGCATACGATTCATGGTCGGGCGCTTGCCTTTGCAACCGGGGTTAAAATGAGCCGGCCCGAACTGAATCTGATTGTTCCGATGGGAGATGGCGATGCCCTGGCAATCGGTGGAAATCATTTTATCCATGCGGCCCGACGAAATATCGACATGACCGCCATTGTGATGAACAACCGGATTTATGGCATGACCGGTGGCCAGTACTCACCACTTTCCGGACACGGCATACTGGCCACAACCGCACCCTATCACAATATCGATCAGGGTTTTGACATTGTCAATCTGGCCACCGCCGCCGGTGCGACATTTGTCGCCCGGACCACCACCTATCACGTTCAGCAGATCACGGACATTCTGTGTGACGCCATCACGCACAAGGGATTTTCGGTGGTGGAAATCATGTCCCAGTGCCCAACCTATTTTGGCCGAAAGAACCGGGAAGGCGGGGCAGTTGAGATGATGAAGCTGATGAAGGACAGAACCACGCCCATTGGATCGAAGGCATTTCAGGAAAATCCCGATCTGATTCAGCGGGGGATTTTTGTCAAACGGGATCAGCCGGAATATTGCAGCGAATATCACAAGGTTATCGAAAAAGCCATGAAAGGACGGTAATTATGGAACGATGCAGAATGGTTTTTTCCGGGTCCGGCGGACAGGGGGTCATCACCGCAGCCATCATCCTGGCCGAAGCCGCGGTGTTGTATGAAAATCTGACAGCGGTTCAGTCCCAGTCATATGGACCCGAAGCCCGGGGCGGCTCGACCCGGACGGATGTGATCATCGCAGACTCGCCCATCTATTTTCCCAAGGTGACCCAGCCCAATGTGCTGGTGTGCCTGACCCAGGAAGCGTATGGGAAATTCTATCCCATCATCCGGCCCGGCGGCATGCTCATCACAGACCCCCGGTTTGTGAACATTGAAAAAAAGGTGGATGCCAGACAATTTGAACTGCCCATGTATCAGACAGTCATGGACAAGATCGGCAAGTCCATTGTCTTCAATATCTGCATGCTGGGTGCTGTTGTGGGCATCACCCAACTGGTCAAACCGGAATCCATTCTGAAGGTGCTGGAAACCCGGATTCCAAAGAATTTTCTGGAGATGAACCGCCAGGCCCTCGATCTGGGGCTGGCATTGGCAAACGCATAACCGCTTGATTGCAGGAGTGTTTTTTTAATGAATTCCGTTTCAGACAAAGTCATGACCCTCCAGGATGCGGTCAGAAAATATGCGTGTGATGGCTGCCACATGTCCATCGGCGGATTTACCATCAACCGCAACCCCATGGCTGCCGTATATGAAATTATCCGTCAGCGGATCAGGCGCATTCACCTGTATGCGCATTCCAACGGCCAGGGTGTGGATGAGCTGGCCGGCAGTGGCTGTATTGACCGGCTTGAAATAGCCTATGGCGGAAACGGGCGGTTTGCACCCACCTGTGTCCGGTTTAAAAAGGCGGTACAAAACGGCAGCCTGATGGTGGAAGATTATTCCAACTACCAGATGACGCTCCGGTTCATGGCGGGCGCCATGGGGGTCCCGTTTCTGCCGACCCGGTCTTCACTGGGCACGGATATCATTGACAAATGGGGGTTTTCTTCGGAACTGCGCGCAACAGACAGCAGGCTTCCGAATGAAAAACTCATTGTCATGGACAATCCGTTTACCAACTGGACAGATGCGGCCAAAGTGGTTCTGGTTCCGGCCATCACGACGGATGTGACCTTCATTCATGTTCAGAAGGCCGATATATATGGAACCGCCCGGATGGAAGGCCTGACGTTTTCGGATGTGGAGCAGGCCAAATCCGCTCGACATGTGGTGGTGACCTGCGAAGAACTGATTAAAAATGACGCGCTGAGGGCCAATCCGGACAGCAACCAGATTCCGCATTTTTGTGTGTCTGCGGTCGTTCATGTCCCTTGGGGCGCTTATCCCACAGCCTGTTACCACCATTACGACTATGATCCGACCTATCTGAACGAATACCGGAAACATGCCGAAAATGACGATCTGTATCCGGCCTGGCTGGACCGGTTTGTTTATGGTGTCAGCAACCATCAGGCGCTTCTGGACCTTCGGGGAGAAGCGGCACTGGAAGCCATACGGGCCGACGCCCGAACCGGTTACGCGGTCGGACTGGACAGGAGATAGGGGGATATCATGTCGGACTATACATTGAAGGAACTCATGACCATTGCGGCTGCCCGGGAAATTCAGGATGGCGATATCGTGTTCTGTGGCACCGGCATTTCCATGGTGGCGGCCATGGCCGCCAAACATATCTGCGCACCCAACAGCACCATTTTTTTTGAAACCGGGGCAATCGATTCGATTCTGGAAGAGGTGCCGCTGGCCGTTGCCGACCCCCGGGTCATGTTCTGGACATCGGTCAACGGGAATCTGGCAGATTCGTTTGCAACCATGCAGAACCGGTTCACCGGGGTCCATGTGGTGGGTATTCTGGGGGCGGCCCAGATTGACCGTTTCGGAAACCTGAACTCCACCTGCCTTGGGGATTATACCCTGCCCAAAACCCGGTTTTCCGGAAGCGGCGGGGCATGTGATGTGGGATCGTTTGTCAACCGGACCATCACCTTCATGCAGCATGAAAAACGGAAATTTGTCCCCAAACTCGATTACCTGACCTGTCCCGGCTATCTGGACGGGCCGGATGGACGAAAAAAGGCCGGGCTGCCCGAAGGCGGGCCCATGTCCGTCATCACCAACATGGCGACCATGGGCTTTGACGAAAACACCAAAGAAATGTTTTTGACCGGATACTTTCCCGGCATCAGTCCGCAGAAGATTCTGGACAACATGGGCTTTGAAATCGATATCTCACGGGCTGTGGAAGTGCCTCCCCCAACCCCGGAAGAGCTTCACATTCTTCGGGAAAGATGCGATCCCCAGCGCCTGATTCTGTAGCGATTCACGGTAACAATCCCCTTTCAAAACCAGGCATCGGGGTAAAAATATAGCTTTTCAGATAATGATTTTGTGAAGGCAGCAGGGAGGAGGACAGGTCGTCTCCGACCGATAGCGCATCCAAAATCTTTATCTGGGAGGCTATAAAAGGAATGTTCATCACCGAAGATGACAATTGTATCAACACGGTAGACCGGCATTTCGGCGTTGGCTGTTAAAAAGCCGCAAAAGGCCGTGACGTCATCCAAACCTACCGGTCTGCGCAAGGGGATGTTCCGGCAAATATTCCAATCTTTCCCTTGTTGCCACCAGCCTGGTGCTTATAATTCTGATTCTGTCCCACCCTTTCGGTATGTAACCATTAACCGTTTCCTGCAGGAATTCCCTACAAGACTATCCCCTCAAATCCGTTATAATCAGAAAAAAATTATACGCGACTTCTGATTGTTTATGGCATTAGAAATATATAAATTTATCATGATAACTGACAGTTGGTAGTTGGATGACAGGATTTTTTATCTTGTGATGTTTT
>JBFXFK010000122.1:12673-15150 GCA_050179135.1 Desulfatirhabdiaceae bacterium
GGATGTCAATCCAATCACGCTGGCATTCTCGAGTGACCTTGAAGCGCAGTTTCAAGACGACTACTATGCCAAATCATTGCCTCTGGTAAGATTTTCTCTGGTAGCCGGCATTTTATTATATGGTTTGTTTGGTATTCTGGACGCCGAACTGATCCCTTCCATGAAGGAAATTCTCTGGACGATCCGATTTGCCGTGGTCTGTCCAGTTTTACTGGGTCTGATCGGGCTTTCCTATTCATCTCAATTCAGCAGATACTTTCAAATGGCGATGTGCACGGGAATGCTGGTATCCGGATTTGCAATCATCCTCATGATTTCGATCACCCCTTCGCATGTGAATACCTTCTATTACGCGGGATTGATATTGGTTTTTATATGGGGGTATACGTTTACCAGGGTTCGTTTTGTCTGGGCCACGGTGGCCGGTTGGATTATCGTGGCAGTTTATGAAATTGTTGCCGTCTGGATCAATGATACGCCGCGGATGGTGCTGGTGAGCAATAATTTTTTCTTTATAAGCGCCAACCTGGCGGGCATGTTCTCCAGTTACTCTATCGAATATTATTGCCGCAGGGATTTTTATCTTGCCTATTTGCTGGAGAGAGAACAGGAAAACATCGCCGCAGCCAATCGAAAGCTGGAAGGCGTCATTCAGGAGCGGACTGCCGAGTTGATAGAAACCAACCGGAATCTGCGCCAGGAGATTGAAGAAAAAAAGCAGGCAGAAGAGAAAAAAACAGAACTGGAGAGTCAACTCCAGCATGCTCAGAAAATGGAAGCCATCGGCACATTGGCAGGCGGCATTGCTCATGATTTTAATAACCTGCTGATGGGAATTCAGGGCTATGCTTCGCTGATGTTGATGGATCCTGGCATTAGCCAGAACCAACGTGAAAAGCTGATGAATATCGAACGGTCTGTTCATAGAGGTTCGGAGCTGACCAGGCAATTGCTGGGATTTGCTCGGGGAGGCAAATATGAAGTCCGGCCCACCAATATCAACAAACTTGTTGATGAGAGTTCCCAGCTTTTCGGACGTACGAAAAAAGAAATATCCATTTCCACGAAATTTGATCCGAACATCTGGATCGTGGCAGTCGATCAGGGGCAAATTGAACGCGTGATGCTAAACCTCTATCTGAACGCGTTTCAGGCAATGCCGGCGGGAGGACATCTTTTTCTTGAAACCTGTAATGTCGTTCTCGATATGAATTCTGCGAAAAAGTACGGTATCGAACCTGGAAAATATGTAAAAATCAGCGTGGCGGATACGGGAATCGGGATGGATGACCGGATACGGGAAAGGGTTTTCGATCCATTTTTCACCACCAAGGAAATGGGTAGGGGAACAGGCCTGGGGCTGGCTTCCGCCTATGGAATCGTTAAATCTCACGGCGGTCTTATTGATGTTGAAAGCCAGGTGGGTCAGGGGGCGACCTTTAATATTTATTTGCCGGCCTCGGAGAAAAAAGTGGTCAATGTACCATCTGCATCCGAGGAAGTGCATAAGGGAGTTGAAACCATTCTTCTCGTGGATGATGAAGAAACGATTTTTGAAGTGGGTATCGAGATGCTTCAATTTTTGGGCTATACTGTCTTTTCGGCTAGAAGCGGAATGGAAGCCATCGCCATACTGAAGGAAAATGATGTTAAAATCGATCTGGTTATTCTGGACATGATCATGCCTGAAATGGGGGGCGGCAAAACCTTTGACTTGATAAAACAATCGCGGCCCGAGCAGAAAGTCCTGCTTTCCAGCGGCTACAGCATATCTGGAGAGGCCAGGCAGATACTGAATCGGGGATGTAACGGATTTATTCAAAAACCTTTTGATATCAAGACACTTTCTTGTAAAATTCGGGAAATCCTGGACGCGGTTCCACCGGCAGACCATTCCTCCATATACCCAGAAAAGGATCCCTCGGAATGAAAATAGCAAAAGCGTTTAAAGATCATTTTGATGAGCTCGAGGAAGGGCATATCCGGCTCAGAGAACGACTTAACGGCTGTGATTCCACAGGAGAAGAGCTTGAAGGCATTTTGTCTGCTGAATTGGATAAATATGAGCCATGGCGTTATTCTCTGATGGATCAACTGGGAGGGCTCACCGCTGAATTCACTGCGGAAGAAAAGAAGATCCACAAGCAATATATTCGTCAAACGACATATCATCAAATCGTCCAGGAAGCCCCCTTCTATTGGCGAATCATCAACAAGCCCAACGGATACGCGGGTGATGCCTACATGATGGATTTTATCTACCGGAATCAATTTGAAGGAAAAACACCATTCGGAAAATTATTGCATAAGAACGCCCTGTCCAGCAAGGCGTGCCAGGCCGTCAGAAATCGAAAATCCTTTTTAAGAAATCAGATTTTGAAAACCAGTAGTGGGAAAGTGCTTAGTCTGGCTGCCGGCTCTGCCCAGGAGATCAGGGACATCTTGAATGGACCCGCTGGGGAAAGGTTCAATTTCCA
>JBFXFK010000123.1:0-15093 GCA_050179135.1 Desulfatirhabdiaceae bacterium
GAAAATCAGCATGGAAAGCTGATGACACTGGTTTACGGAAAACTGATTGCAGAGCACGTGGATCCCATCGAAAAAAAACCGCTGTTTCATTTTCTTCCGGGTTCCCGTTCCTATTCCATTGCAACCGTCGGATGTAATTTTCGATGTCAGTTCTGTCAAAATTCAGAAATTGCACAGTTCCCAAAAAATTATTCCGGACCACTACCGGGGGAAAATGTGTCCGCCGAATCCGTGGTCAGAAAAGCGGTTGAATCAAAATGTCAAACGATTGCATATACCTATACGGAGCCGACGGTTTTTGCGGAATTTGCGCTGGATGTCATGAAAATTGCGCATGCCAGCGGAATCCGCAATATTTTTGTAACCAACGGCTACATGACAGAAGAAACATTGAATACCATCCGGCCATTTCTGGATGCTGCCAATGTTGATCTGAAAGCATTTCGATCTGATTTTTACAAGGATATATGCGGCGCCAAACTGGCGCCGGTCAAAGAAACACTGATACGTATGCATGATATGGGAGTCTGGCTGGAAGTTACGACGCTGCTGATTCCGGGATTGAATGATGATCCCGGCGAGCTTCGGGAACTGGCCAATTTTCTCGTCAATCAGGTCGGCAGGGATGTCCCCTGGCACATCAGCCGGTTTCATCCGGATTATCACATGCTGGACAAGCCGGTTACACCCATCGATTCACTGAAAATGGCCCGAAATATCGGATTGGCAGCCGGGCTGCGATATGTCTATACGGGAAATGTTTTTGGAGAAAACTGCGAAAACACATTCTGCTGGTCCTGTGGCAGCCTGTTGATCGAGCGGAGGGGATTTACTATTTTTCATAACCGGATCACCGATGGGCAGTGCCCGGAGTGCAGACAATCCATCGATGGCGTCTTCCAGTGACAGAATAGAGGAAAAACATGCCCAACAACCGGACTACCTTTCACCTGATTTGGGGGGTGATGCTGACCCTGGCAGGGGTCGGTGTATTTTTCAGAATCCCCGAGGTCATGCCGCAGATCAGGTCAATACCCCAGTTTTCATCCATTATACCATTTATTTATTTCTGCTTTTATTTGATTGGAATTTTACTGATTGTGGGTGGCTTGAAAAAAATTATCGGAAATGTGAAAAAGTGGTAATTCAAATATGATAAGCGAGAGTTATGCCATTATCTCCAGAAAACAATCCGACACAGGCAAGTATTCAAAGTCTCCAGTCTGAAGTCATCTATCGCCGAAGGCTTCAGGAAATTGGCAATCGTATCAATGCGGCTGCAAATCTGGATGAAATCCTGGTTAATCTGAAAGACGAAATCATCAAGCTGTTTGATGCAGAGCGGATTACCATCTATGTTGTTGACGGAAGACGGAAGGAGCTGGTCTCGCGCTTCAAATCCGGTAATGAGATCGCCGAAATCCGCATTCCGATTTCAGCAGGCAGTATCGCCGGATTCACGGCGTTTCGTCAGCGTATTGTCAATATTCGAAACTGTTATGATGATGCGGAACTGACGGCCATCGATCCAACCCTGAAATTTGATAAAAGCTGGGATCAGAAAACCGGTTTTGTCACCCGTCAGGTCCTGACCTGTCCCATCGGTCATCAAAAATATCTGCTCGGTGTGATTCAGTTGATTAATCGAAACAATAATCAACCCTTTTCTGCGATGGACGAACGTTCGATTCAGGAGCTTGCCGGAATTCTGGGAATTGCCATCTATAACCAGAAGCGCATGTCGGTTGGGCGTCCGTCAAAATTCGATTATCTTCTGGACCAGAATCTGATTACCCTCAAAGAACTGGAAAAAACCGTTCTGGAGGCCCGGCAGCGAAAAGAATCGATTGAGTCGATTTTGATCCGGCAACTCAAAATCCCCAAAAAGCAGATTGGTCAGTCTCTCAGTCAGTTTTACCGCGTTCCTTTTGTCGAATACACTCCCAACACACCCATCCCGGGGGATCTCATCTGCCGTGTCAAGCCGGCATTTATGCGCAGCAACATCTGGGTTCCCCTCAAATCAGAAAATGGCAGTATCATTATTGCGATTGATAATCCGCTGGATATTGAAAAAATTGATCGCATCAAATCCATTTTCAAGCAGGAACCCGTTCAGTTCCAGGTGGCGTTGGAAGAAGATATCATCAATTTTATCAAGCTGTTTACGCATGATGAAAAAGAACAGGCCGGTATTGATGAAATCCTCTCCCGACTTCAGGCTGAAGAACAGGAGATCGATGACACGGAATCCGGAATGGGAGAGGAAGACAGCGCGGTTGTGCAACTGGTCAACAAGATTATTCTGGATGCCTATGTCAGAAAGGCGTCCGATATCCATTTTGAGCCATATCCGGGAAAGGAAAATGCCGTGGTCCGGTTCCGGGTGGATGGAAGCTGCTTTACCTATCAGACCATTCCCTGGAATTATCGCAATGCCATTGTATCCCGAATTAAAATCATGGCTGAACTGGATATTGCAGAAAGGCGCAAGCCCCAGGACGGGAAAATCAAATTCAAGAAATATGGTGGAAAGGATATCGAACTTCGGGTTGCAACCGTTCCAACCCAGGGTGGACTTGAGGATGTGGTCATGCGTATTCTGGCTGCCGGAGAGCCGATACCGTTGAATAAAATGGGGTTTTCACAGAAGAATTACGATCGGTTTATCAGTGCGATCAGCAAGCCGTATGGGATAATTTTTGTATGCGGACCAACCGGATCAGGAAAAACAACCACACTTCATTCCGCACTGGGGTATATCAACAAGGTGGAAACCAAAATCTGGACGGCTGAGGATCCGGTCGAAATTACCCAGAGAGGACTGCGTCAGGTCCAGGTTCAACCCCGCATCGGATTTGATTTTCCAACAGCCATGCGCGCGTTTCTGCGCGCCGATCCGGATGTCATCATGGTTGGTGAAATGCGGGACAAGGAAACAACCCAGATTGGTATTGAAGCCTCGTTGACCGGGCATCTGGTGTTTTCAACACTCCATACCAACAGTGCGCCGGAAAGCATTACCCGGCTTCTGGATATGGGAATGGACCCCTTTAATTTTGCGGATGCCATTTTATGCATTCTGGCTCAGCGGCTGGTTGCGACGCTGTGCAAGGATTGCAAGAAAAGCTACAGCGCCTCCCGCGAGGAATATGATGAACTGGTTCGGGAATATGAGGCCCAAAGTTTTATCAAAAATCTGAACATACCCTACAGTCCGGATTTGAAATTATACAAGCCTGAAGGATGTGAGGCCTGCAATAACACGGGCTACCGGGGACGAATGGGAATTCACGAGCTTCTGATGGGAACGGATTCAGTCAAAAAACTGATTCAGACCCAGGCCCGGATGGAAGAAATCCGCAGTCAGGCCATTGAAGACGGTATGACAACACTCAAACAGGATGGCATCCAGAAAGTCTTTGAGGGCCACACCACATTGATGCAGGTCAGAAAAGTGTGTATCAAATAAAAAGTTCGGCATCTTTCAAAAATGCCAAAAAGTTGTTTATACATTGCCTGTTTGTGAAGGCATTTTGGGCTGGTTCCGAAGCTCCAGCTTGGGAACCCTTTATAGAAGCGCCTGCTTCCCGTAACCATTCCGGCTATCCATTTCGATGACCGCTGGCATTCTCATCCGCCGGAACATCGGAACTGCCCATATTTCTTCGATTCATCCGTTGCCGCTGAACATCAGCCCACATGGAAATCAAGCCTCGCATGAAAATGATCAGCCCCAACACGCTGAAAATCAGGATGATGCCGATTTTGACCGGTTCACTTTCCAGAATTTTTCCCACGGTTCGCTCCAGCATGCTGGCCCTCTGACCTGCATCCCCGGTGTTACCTTTCGAAACACCTCACCAATATCCTGAAATATTGACCAATTCAAGCCAAAACGATTAATTGGTATCATCGACTGAATGATATTTTGTTTCTATATGAAACATATCGGCCTGATCGCTGTTTATCACAATAACCAGTTAGCCCATAATAACAGATTGTTAATCAATTTAATCCCTACGGCACAGGCATTGCATTCCGGAAAAGGCCAGACACGGTATGGTCCGGTTGGCGGGCTGACAATTGAAAATCGACGGTTCACGATTCTTGACGCAGAGCCTGTTTGAAGATTCTGGATCAGGCCCGATAACAAGGCGGAAAGCGCCTCAAAAGCGGAGCATACATGGAGTATGTGAGCATTTTGAGGCGATTTCCAACGCAGTTAGCGGGCCTCAGACGGGATCTTCAAGCAGTCTCTCAGGGGATTGCACAATCGGCAAACCCCATCAAACACGGGAGGATGTATCATGACAAAAAAGCAGTTGGTGTTCCATTTACTGGTTCCAATTCTGTTCTGTATGCTGGTTATCCCGGGCATCCCGATGGCGGGTGATCCGATCATCATCGGCGTTCCCACATCCACCGGATTTCTGGAAGGCAAGGAAGGGCTGAAAGCCGTGGAGCTGGCGGTTTCGGAAATCAACGGCGCCGGCGGGGTCATGGTCGGCAAGGAGAAAAGACTGTTCAAAATTGAATCCATCGATATTCGCGATGCGGCGCCGGGGGTTCCGGTTCCGGAAGCCCTTCTGGGAATTGAAAAACTGATCCTGGAAAAAAAGCCGGCGGCACTTCTGGTCGGCCCGTTCCGGTCCGAAGCCCTGATGGCCGGTATGGATATCATTGCCAAATACAAAGTGCCGCTGTTGGGGGCAATTGCCATGACCCCGGCGTCGGAAGAAAAAATCAAACAGGACCCGGAAAAGTACAAATACATTTTTCGTCTGGCCCTGAATGCCAAATATCTGGTGAAATATCTGGCCGGCACCATGGGATTCATCAATTCCGAATTTGGTTTCAACAATGTGTATATTCTGAATCAGGATGTGGAATGGGCCCGAAAAACGGCAGAAATCATCACTCAGGTCTATTTTCAGAAGGCGGGCTGGACAGTTGTGGGCCAGGAAAGCTTTCCCACCGGAACATCGGATTTCTCTTCCACCCTGATGAAAATCCGGGCTTCCGGCGCACAGGTCATTCTGCCGATTTTTGATATGCCCCAAAGCGGCACCCTGGTCAAACAGTGGCATGCCATGAAGGTTCCCTCTCTCATGGCCGGGTTCATTTCTCCGCTGGCCGGTCCGGGCGCATGGAAAACATTCGATCAAAAGATTGCCGGCGCCATCAACTGCATCTTTGAAATGGGCAGTGCCATTTCATCGCCAAAAGTCCCCAAATCCGTCGCCTTTCAGGAGGCATACATCAAGCACTTTGGCGTGCCGCTCGAAGCCGGACACGGTCCTGGCCCGGCCTATGATTCGGTGTATATCCTGGCCGAAGCCATTGAGCGGGCCGGCACCATCGATTCCGATGCGGTTGTGGCCGAACTGATCAAAACCAACCGGCAGGGCGTATTGGGTCAGGTGAAATTCGATGAAGGCCATCAGGCCATTTTTGACATGAATCCCCAGGAATCCGCCGTGGCCGCCCTGTTTCAATGGACGCCGGATGGAAAGCGTCAAATCGTGTTTCCCACCAGTCTGGCCGAGGGGAAAATCATGCTACCGGAAGGCCTGAAATCCATGAAATAGTCTATGATTGTGCGTGTTGAACCAGGATTGTCAACCGGACCGGAGAAACAACCATGCTTGTCGGAACCATTATATATGCCATTATCAACAGCGCCATTCTGGCGCTGATTGCCATGGGCTTCAACCTGACATTCGGTATCAGCGGGGTGGCCAACTTTGCCTACGGGGCATTTTACGTCATGTCGGCATATGGCGTCTGGATGCTGATGCACATGGCCGGACTGCCCTATCCGCTGGCGGTGCTGATTTCCATTGGCCTGACCACCCTGTGCGGCGCACTGATGTATCGTTTTGTCATCATCCGCATCAAGGGCCAGACCCTCTCCGAGGTCATTGCCACCTTCGGGATCGGTCTGGCCATTCTGGAGCTGTTCCGGTATTTCGGGTTTGTGGGGTTTGAATATACCCTGCCGGTCTTTCATGACGCCAGTTGCATGATCGGAGGCACGTTTGTGGATCTTCAGCGGATTCTGATTGTGGTCATTGCGGTGGGTATGATCGCCGGGCTCTGGCTGTTTACCCATCATACCCATCTGGGCCTGGCATTCCGGGGCATTGCCCAGGATGAGCGGACCGCCCTGACATTCGGCATGGACCCGGACCGTATTGCGCTTCTGGCCGTGTCCTTTGGAGCGGGTCTTGCCGCCATATCCGCAACGGTTATCGTGCCCCTGGGGAGCATTTCTCCGGAAGAAGGGTACGATGTCCTGATCAAGGCGCTGGCAGTCTGTATCATCGGGGGGCTGGGCAGCAGCGGCGGGGTCATCATCGCCAGTGTGATGATCGGTTTTGCGGAGCGCTTCACCGATTCGTATATCGGCTCCCACTGGACCATGATCGTCAGTCTGGCCGCGCTTTTGATTGTTCTGATCATCAAACCGTCCGGCATTTTCGGCAAACAGAAAGAACTGGAAGAAAGGATTTAGCCCGGTGAAAACACGAAAAGAGCGAATCGACCGGGGGATAAAGGCCAGGTCACAAGACATCTTTGCCCTGTGCTCCTGGCGGGAAATGCTTTATTTGGCCGGCCCCCGGGTTCTTCCGGTGGTGATCTGTCTGGTGCTTCCCCTGGTTTTGAACGTGTACTGGCAAAAGGTGCTGCTGTCCGTGGCCTGCTTTGCCATTCTGGCCATTTCATGGGATATTCTGGCCCAGACCGGCATGATTTCCCTGGGACAGTCCCTGTTTTTTGGCATCGGGGCCTACTGCGCCGGCATCATGAACCATTACATGGGCATTCCCCCACTTCTGACCATTCCGCTGGCGGCCGTTTTGGGCGGGCTGATCGGCACCCTGTTTCTGCTGCCGGTTCTGCGTCTTCGGGGGGTGTATTTTTCCATGGTTACCCTGATTGTGCCCCTGATGCTGGTCCGGGTGATCGAGGCCACCAAGATTTTTGGTGGAACCGAGGGCATCAGCGGCCTGGATCCCCTGCCCAATGCCTGGTTCGAGGGGTATCTCATCATCACCGTCATGCTGGCCGTTCTTTTTGGATTCCGGCGTCTCATGGATTCGGACTACGGTCTGATACTGAAAGGCATCAATGACAATGACCGCTCGGTCATCAATGCCGGAATCAATATTTACTGGTTCAAGGCCCAGGCCCTGTTTATCGCAGCCGGCATTGCGGCATTTTCCGGCGCATTCATGACCCATGTCTACATGTTTGTGGGCATGCCGGTGTTTGCGCTGGATTATTCCATACTTCCCATTGCGGCAGCAGTGGTCGGCGGCCCCGGGCCTTTGGCCGGTGCGGCCCTGGGGGCATTCATTCTGGTGCCGCTGTCTGAAGTTCTGCGGGGCATCGGGGGGCTTCGCATTGTTTTTTACGGCATCTTTCTCGTGGTTTTCATTGTGGCGCTGCCCGAAGGAATTTTCCATTATCTGGAACGGAAATATCATCAGTTCGAACGCTGGGTCGAGGTGGAAAAATGAGCACAACGCCCCTTCTGGAAACCGTTAAGCTTTCAAAATCGTTTGGCGGGGTTCAGGCCCTTCTCAATGTGTCATTCAATCTGATGCCGGGTGAACTGTTGGGGGTGATCGGACCAAACGGATCGGGTAAAACCACCCTGGTAAACCTGATCACCCGGTTTGTAAAGCCCACCTCCGGAAAGGTTCTTTACAGGGGCAGTCCGATTCAGCATCTGCCCCCGCACCAGATTGTCCGGCTGGGCATTGCCAGAACATTTCAGATGGTCCGCCCGTTTTATCAGCTTCCGGCATACAAGAACATGATCATACCTCTGTATTCTCCCCGGGCAAAAGGCCTGATCGGGGGCCGGTACGGGGATCGGAATGCCATGGCCCTGGATCTGCTGGAAGAAGTGGGATTTGAGCGGGATTCCTTTGTTGCCTACAAACCGGCAGGTGCGCTTCCCCAGGGATATCTGAAACGGCTGGAGCTGGCAAAAGCCATTGCCCTTCAGCCGGACCTGGTGATTCTGGATGAGCTGTTTTCCGGATTGAGCCTGGCAGAGGTCGCCAGCATTGTTCCGATTATTGAAAAACTGCGCAGTCAGGGCAAAACCATCATCATGATCGAGCATCGTCTGCGGGAACTTTTCCGGATTGCAGACCGGATCATTGTCATGAATTACGGCAGCAAGATTGCCGATGGTCCAGCCGGAGCAGTCATGGAAAATGATGCGGTCAAGAATGCGTATCTGGGCAGTGAAACCGAATATGGAGAGTGACACATGCTTGACGTTGACAACCTGATGGTGTTTTTTGAAAACGCCCTGGCTCTGAATGGATTCAGTATGCGGGTGGAACCCGGTGAGATCATCGGGGTGATCGGCTCCAACAGCGCCGGGAAAACCACCCTGATGAATACCCTCTCCGGCCTGATCATTGATATGCGGATCAAGGAACAACGCAGGGGCGGCGAGCGGATCACCGTGTATGGCAAGGTGACGTATAAAGGCCAGGATATAACGACGTTGCCGCCCTGTCAGCGGGTCAAGATGGGCATTGTGCTGTCGCGGGAGCGGCATCCGGTTTTTCCGGAAAGCAGTGTGGCCGAAAACTTCAAAATTGCCGGATATCTGCGAAAAAAATCCGAAATCCGTCAGGTTCAGGAATATGTCCATACCCTTTTCCCGCCCCTCAAAAAACTGCTGAACCGGAAAGCCGGGTTTTTAAGCGGCGGGGAACAGCAGATGCTGGCCATCGGCATGGCCCTGGTGGTCAAACCCGAACTGCTCCTGCTGGATGAACCGCTGTTGGGCCTGAGTCCGTTGATGCAGAAAGCCGTAATGGAAGCCATCATCGATCTCAACAAAACCGAAGGCATCACCGTGATTCTGAGTGAACAGTTTGCACGCCCGGTACTGCCGGTCATCACCCGGGGCTATGTGGTGGAAAACGGAATGCTCACCCTGAGCGGAACCGGACCGGAACTGATGGACAATCCGGAAATCAAAGCCGCCTATTTTGGAGTGTAAGACATGCCAGAAATCCCCGATCAGAATATTTATAAAACGTTTGCAAAAGTTGCCGATAGACGCGGCGCCCATACCGCGGTCATTTATCTGGGAACACGATACAGCTATCAAAAACTCCGCGATATGGCCGAACGGTTTGCCGCGGCCCTGGTCCAAATCGGCGTAACCCCCGGGGAACGGGTGATCATCTATCTGCCCAATTCCATTCAGTGGATCGTGTCCTGGCTGGGAGTCCAGCGGGCGGGTGCGGTGTGCGTCCCCATCACCCCCATTTATACCCCCAGCGATCTGTCATATATCGCCACAGACAGCCAGGCCACCACTCTCATTGGTGCGGACACCAATTTTGGATATGTCAAGCGCGTGCTGTCCCAGACCAGTCTGAAACGGGTGATCGTGGTCGGGATGGCCGACCTGCTGCCCGGATGGAAACGCTGGTTCGGCCATTTGTTCGATATCATCCCCAAAGGGAAAACCGCCATCGGAAAAGATGTATTTTCCCTGAAAAACCTGCTCACCATGCCAGGCGCCAATCCGGCCCCCGCCATGACCGCCGATGGTCGTCAGGTGGCTGAAATCCTTTATACCGGGGGAACCACCCGGCATCCCAAAGGCGTTCCCCTGACCCATGATCTGTTTCTGTGTTCGGCCCTGGAGCAGATTCGGGTCAGTGAACCCCTGATTCCGGTGGAAGAAAACGTGATTCTGGGAAACGCTCCCCTGTTTCATATTCTGGGCCAGACATGCAGCCTGGCAACCCTGCTGGTCGGGGGGGCGCTTCTGGTGCAGCCCAAAATCAACCTGGATGCGACCTTTGACGCCATTTGCCGGTTCAGGGTCCGCTCCATGATCGGGGTCCCCACCCTGTACCGCATGATGCTGGAGCATGACCGCCTGGATCAGTATGACCTGAGTTCTGTGGCGTACTGGTACAGTGCGGGCGATGTTCTGCCCGTTGAAGTGGGCCGGCGGTGGCAGGAGCGGTTTGGCCGGACCATTTATCAGGGGTATGGCGCAACAGAAACCTGTGGCGGCGTGGCCATGTGCCCGACAGACCGGGAGAACCCGCCCAAAAGTGTGGGCCAAATCGTGCCGTCGAAAATGGCCCGTATCGTGGACCCGGCGTTTCTGGAACCCGTGGCGACCGGCGAGCCCGGAGAACTGATCGTGTCTTCCGCGCATATGGTCACCGCCTATCTGAACAAACCCGAAGAAACCGCCAGCGCCTTTGTCACCCTGGATGGCCGTTTGTGGTACCGCACCGCCGATGTCATGAGCATGGACACGGACGGCAATCTGTATTTTGTGGATCGCACGGTCGATACCATCAAACACAAGGGATACCGGGTTTCGGCATCGGAAATCGAGGCGGTTCTTCAGGAGCATCCGGCGGTTGTCGGCACCTGTGTCGTGGGGATTCCGGATGACAAGGTGGGTGAGCGGATCAAGGCGTATGTGGTGCTGAAGGGAGATATCAAGGGCATTACCGGCTATGATCTGATCAAATGGTGCCGTCAGTCGCTGGTGGCCTACAAAGTGCCCCAGTACATCGAGTTCCGGGACATGCTGCCAAAATCAAAGGTTGGCAAACTGCTCCGCCGGGAGATCCGGGATGAGGAGAAACGGCGGACAGAGGCCAATTAAGGCATAAACCATTGGCATTCCCCATGTCATTTTGGCGCCAGCCTGACAGGACATGGGGCATGCCTTTTTACGATAGGGGTTAAAAATCAATCAATACGCTTCTTCATAATCCAGATCATCAATCGTCATACGGTATGAAAACATCCGGTATGCCCAGATCTGATATCCAATCACGATCGGAATGAAAATGACCACGACCACCAGCATGATGGTGAGGGTCAGGGGACTGGAGGATGCGTTGAATGCGGTCAGGCTGTATGCCGGATCGATACTGGACGGAAACAGGTTGGGATAGAGCCCGATGATTCCGAAAAATGTGGCGCCCACAATAAAACCGGCGGATGCCAGCCAGGAAAAAAACCAGGCGGACTTTTTCAGAAATACCGGTACGGCAAACAGGGCGGCAACCGTCAGTAGAATCACAATAAACAGGGACGGATGCTTCAGGTAATTGTCATACAGAGATGTGGAATACCAGGACGCCGCCAGAAACGCAACCGCCGTGACCACAAGAACCGGCCATATCCGGAATAGGGTCCGCCGGGCCTTTTCCTGAAGACCATTGCCGGTTTTGATGCCCAGCCACAGGGCGCCATGCTGCACAAACATCAGCAAAAACAGAAGCCCGCCCAGAAGACCATACGGATTGAGCAGGGTAAAGAGGTTGCCCTGATAGACGCCATTTCCATCAATCGGAATCCCCTTGAAAATGTTGGCAAATGCCACGCCGAAGAGAATCGCCGGGATCGCACTGCCCAGGAAATTGCATCCATCCCAGATTTTTCGCCATAGCGGTGATTCAACCTTGCTGCGGAATTCAAACGAGACACCCCGAAGGATCAGTGCAAACAGGATCAGCATCAGCGCCGAATAAAGCGATGAAAACATCACCGCATACACCGTGGGAAATGCGGCAAATGTCACACCACCCGCGGTAATCAGCCACACCTCGTTGCCATCCCACAACGGGCCGACCGAGTTGAGCATCATCCGTCTGTCCGAATCGGTTTTACCCAGAAACGGCAGCAGGGTTCCAACGCCAAAATCAAATCCGTCCGTGATAAAAAAAATAGCCCATAACAGTCCCCATAACAAAAACCAGGTCGTCTGCAAGTCCATATAACCCCCTTGTATTCAGTCAGGTATATTCAGATGAATAATGAAATCAGTCCAATATGTTCCGTTGCATGGCGTGTCATCAGGCGGCGGCTTCGGACGGTCCCTTTTTGACATGCTGAACAATCAGATACAGCCCCACAGCCCCAAGCAGTCCATATACCAGGATGAATGCGATCAGGGTTGTCAGAACCTGGGAAGAGGCCACCGGTGACACCGCATCCGAGGTTTTCATCAGTCCATACACAATCCAGGGCTGCCTGCCCACTTCCGCCACGACCCAGCCCAGTTGATTGGCTATATAGGGAAGGGGAATGGAAAAAAACATCAGTTTCAGATACCAGGGGTGTTTCTGCAATTTGTTTCGCAGAACAAGCCCGATGCCGGTCATGAGTGCAAAATACATGGACAATCCGATCATGCCTTTGAAGGCAAGGGATGTCAACAACACGGGCGGCCGCTCATCTTTGGGAAAATCCTTCAGTCCTCGGACTTCTGCAGCCGTATCCCGAAACGCCAGAAAGCTGAGCAATCCGGGAATTTTGCCGATCTCGATTGCATTGGTTTCCGTTTCCGGGTCCGGCCATGTAAACAGATACAGGGGGGCATGTGTTTGGGTATCCCAGTGGGATTCCATCGCAGCCAGTTTGGTCGGCTGTTTTTCCGCCAGATCCACCGCATGCAGATCCCCCTCGACAATGATGAAAATGGAAAAAATGAATCCGAACACCAGCGCCATGCGAAAAGACTGGTTAAACAGCGCCGTGTGGCGGTCTTTCAGAAGATACCACGCACTAATGCCCATCACAAAGAATGCACTCAGGATATACGCACCGCTGACCGTATGAAAGAATTCCAGAATGGCAAATTTCTGGAAAATGACCGCAGCAAAATCAGTCAGCTCTGCCCGGCCGTCCCGAATGGTATATCCGACCGGATGCTGCATCCAGGCATTTGCCGTCAGAATCCATATCGCCGACAAAGAGGATGCAAAGGCAATCAGCCACATGACCGTGGCATGGGCTTTGGCCGAAAGTTTTTTCCACCCGAATACCCAGACGCCAATGAGTGTGGATTCCAGAAAAAAGGCGGCGGTGGCTTCAATGGCCAATAGCGATCCAAAGATATCCCCCACATATGCCGAATATCTGGACCAGTTGGTGCCAAACTGAAATTCCAGCGTGATGCCTGTGACAATGCCAAGGGCAAAATTGATCAAAAAAATCTTTCCCCAGAAGCGGGTCATCTGCAGATAGCTGGTATCACGGGTCTTGACATATCGTGTTTCCATCCAGGCCACCAGGATGGAAAGCCCGAGCGTCAACGGTACAAACAAGAAGTGGAACATTGTGGCTGCGGCAAACTGCAACCGGGAAAGTAAAACCACGTCCATTTTCAGTCTCCTTTCTGTTTTGGGTGATCGGCGGATTGACAGGTATTTTGAATCAAATCGGAAAATCGTGCGGATTTGAGGGTGTGTCGAAAATTATGCACTGCGGTTTGCCAGACCTGATGAACCGTACAGTGTGGACTTCTGTGGCAGTAGTCTGGCCGGAGAATACAGTCATTGAGATAGATTCCCCCGATCACGGCTTCCAGGGCATCCAGAAGCGAAATCTGATCGGGCGGCAGGGCCAGCCGGAATCCGCCTCTGGCCCCCTGAACGATTTCAATCAGCCCGGCCCGGGCCAGTTGCTGGGCAATCTTGCTTAAAAACTGGTGGGGAATATCCATGTTGTCCGCGACAGATTTGCGCGTCACCAGAACCCCCTGTCCCTGTTGGGAAAGATACAGAATACATCGGACTGCATATTCACCAGCCCTGGACAGACGCATGGTCAGACCCTTTCAATGTTTGGGCGTATCAATCATACAAACAGGATAAATAAGATAATATTTGTCCTGTTTAAAAAAATTTCTATTCCATGTCAAGCTATTTTTGGCAGACTGAATGATCCGTTTACCGGAAAAATACATTCAGTATTGAATGGTGAGAGCTGAGTATAGAGAGACAGCCTGAAAGTTGGACGGCTGCTACGCTGAATGCGGTACCTTCAGTCTTATCTCATAGATCCGGTATCCCGTGGTTGATTCCGGATCAGAAAGCGACTAATATGCACCCATCATGGCGCCCGGACTCTATATTCATATCCCGTTCTGTATCAACAAATGCCGTTACTGCGATTTTTATTCCATTACGGATCCGGCTGTTCGGGAGCGTTTCTGTGCGGCCCTCAAACAGGAAATGGGCCTGGTTGGCGCGTATCCAACCCCGTTTGACACGCTGTATATGGGCGGCGGAACCCCGTCCATACTCGATTCCGGTCAGATATCAGGCATTCTGGAAGCCGCCTTCAGGCGCTTTTCCCTGGCCACCGAATCCGAAATCACACTGGAAGCCAATCCTGGAACCCTCAGTCTGAAAAAATGCCGGGATTATCGGTCAATGGGAATCAACCGTCTTCAGATCGGTATTCAATCATTTCAGGACAGATATTTGAAATTCCTGGGCCGGATTCATTCATCCGATGATGCCACACACGCGATTCAATATGCCAGACACGCCGGCTTCAGCAACATCGGCATGGATCTCATTTACGGGCTTCCGGGCCAGACCCGGGCAGACCTGCTGGCCGATCTCCAGCGGGCCGTGTCATTTGAACCCGAACACGTATCCTGTTATATGCTGAGCTGCGAACCGGGAACACCTCTGGATGATGCCAGAAAGCAGGGGGAATTCCGGATGGCGCCGGAGGATGACGTGGCGGATCAATACCTGAGTGTTGTCGAATTTCTGGAAGCAAATGGGTATGAGCAATACGAGATTTCCAATTTTGCACGCAGACATCCGGTTGATCCGGGTTACTGGCGATCCGGACACAACCAGAAATATTGGCGGTCAGACCCCTGGCTGGGCTTGGGTCCATCGGCCCATTCGTATGATTTGCCGGAGCGGCGATGGAACCATCGTCACCTGAAACCGTATCTGGAATCCGTTTCATCCGGACGGATTCCGGTGGAAGGAAACGAAATGCTGACACCCGAACAGCAGATGATGGAAGCAATATTTCTGGGACTGAGGACAACCGATGGCATATCCATTACCGAATTTAAAGGTCGGTTTCAACGCAGTTTGATGCCGGTTATCGATATCGCCCTCACGCATCCGTTCATGAAAAACCGGGTTCTGTGGGATGGGGTCCGATTCAGGCTGAACCGCGAGGGGATGCTGGTGATGGATGCGGTTGCCGATTTCATGATCAACCACATATAGCTTTTCAGAAAAATAATTTCGC
>JBFXFK010000124.1:0-15092 GCA_050179135.1 Desulfatirhabdiaceae bacterium
TTCGGGCAGAAGTTTTGTTTTATGACGATCTGATGGATGCCGGAACACATGCCGAGGCCAGAAAACGCGGGACCGTGCGCCTGGAAGGAAAAACCTATCTGGTTCAGGACGGGGATATCATTAATTTTCGGTTCAATGTATAGCAATGTGCTGAACGTAACGTCCCCACAAACATTTGATGCAATTCCGATGTGGGGGATGCTTATGACGATATGGCCGGAAGGGTTGTCTTCGCCCGGCGGATATTCACCAGATTCGAAAGCAGCCCGTCTTTCTGCAGAATCCGGTTTCGGGCTTCGACCAGATCCGGTCGGGTGACCGTTCCCCGGTGGCTCATGCGGTTTCGGATTTGAATGATCCGGTCCAGATTGCTGCAAAGTTTCCGGTGTGTTGGCACATCGGGTATCCGCCCGGTCAAACTCCCTTCGCACAGGTGATGGGCAAACCCGCCCAGGCTGCCCTTGCCTGCGGCCTCGCCGCAGATGATGTGCAGTTCGTTCTCCAGTGCATTGAAAAAATTGACGATTCTTGGTGCCGGTTCGTCCGGAATCCGGCTGGACCGGGCATCGGAGAGTTGAAAAAAGATTTCTCCATGAATGAGATCATCCCGGGTGCGGCTGTCCAGGCTGTACCAGACACGGTCTCCGAGATGGCGCTGCAGCATCCGGGCGGTATAGGGGTCCGGCTGAACCTCTTTGGAAAATTCCAGGCTGGCCCCCGGGGTATCCTGAATCGTTTTCAGATAATCCCGGTTGATTTTGCCAATCCCATCAGGTGCTCTGCCCTGTTCAACCTGGTCATGACGGAAATACCGGCCCAAATCCGCCAGAAATCCGGGCTCCCGAATTCCGTTCACCACCCGGTGAAACCAGGCAATTTTCCTTTCCCGAAACCGCGCATGCAGATCATTCCAGTCAAAAAGTCGCTGATAGGATGTTTCGGACAGCAGATGGATTACCCGGGTAATGCCATGATCCTGCCCGGCCAAATGGTGATCGATGAAATTGCGGATCACTTCGCCGGCCAGTCCGTCACGGGACCAGATATCCGATATCCGGTGCCGCATGCCCATGTCTTCCACCCCTTCGGCATCCCGAATGACCTCGTCATCCAGATGGCAGTTATAGGCCTGAACCGGTTCTTCCAGGGTGACAGGGCCATACAGTCCCGAAACAATCAGCACATGACAGTCCTGCAAAATGGCCTGTTCCAGGGCATCGATTCCGGCATGGGCAAAAAATCGGCCGTCATATCGCTGATAGGCCGGCATATACCGGCCCGGACTCGAAGGCGCATCCGGAAAACCCATATCGGGTCCGGCTTTCAGTTCCGGATTGTAACGGCTGTCCCTGCGGTTGCCGTCACCCCGGAGCCGGTCTTCCACCATGCCGCCGGAAATGAGCTGGTAAATGGCATGGCGGCGCTCCAGCACCCGGCCGCGAATCTCAGGCGACAATTGCGACAGAATGGAATGATCGGGATTTTAATGGGGTGTTCCGCCCCGGATTTTGCCATTGGAGCATGAAACGAGTATCAGGGAATTTCCCATGGAAAGCCATCCTCTGCGCGAATGTGAAAATTCTGAATATAAGATGAATCGCAACGTCATGGAATTCACTTTACGCATTTGGATGGAAAAACTCAACACAGACCCGGTGAATACCGTACGCTCATGATCAATGGTATGGTCACCGCAATGAATGAAAATACACAGCGAACCGTAGGTGGATGAATCCGGCATCCAGCCGTCCGGCCAGGCAGGTAATTACAAAGGGCTATATGTCTGGAAACTTGTCATCGAAGGTACGGCGCACGAAACAAAAATTTCCATCATTGACTTTCAACATTTTGGTCCGTAAAATTGGACCGTAAATAAGGTTTTAAACTGTCGTACCAAAAGGAGGGTGTATGTTACAGGCCAAATTTAGCGTTGAAGAGACGCAATCCCAATTTTTGAATCAATATAAAATTTATGGATTCAAGGATAAAAGTGCCATGCTGCGGGCGGCCATAGAACGCTACAGAAAAGAAATGGAACTTGAAAGCCTGAAAAAATCAGCAGATTTGTATTCTGAAATTTATTCTGATGATGGTGAACTCAAAGAATTGACCGACACCGCGTCAAATGGATGGCCTGAATGACTGTGCTGAAAAGAGGTATGATTATTGATGTCAATCTTGATCCGACAAAAGGGTCAGAAACCGGGAAAATCAGACCATGTATAATTGTGACTAACGATATCTATAATGAACGGATATCTGTTGTTCAAGTTGTGCCAATTACAGAGTGGACTGAAAAAAAGGCTCAAGTTAAAACCAATATCGAGATTTTCCCGTCATTAGAAAATGGGTTATCAAAAAAATCGATAGCAGATTGTTTGCAGACGCGTCCAATTGATCACCGGCAAAGACTGGTCAAAATCCGGGGACGATTGTCCGCAGACAAAATTCAGGAAATCAACTGTTCGTTAAAAATTGTATTTGAGCTTGATTGATACAACGTCCTTGGATACGACCATCCATCGACATCTCAATTTCCAGGATTTCGGTCAACGGATATCCCAGGATTTCCTATAGTCCACTTCCAAATCGACCTGAATGGTTCCGATACGCAGGATGTTGCGCCAGCCAAGTTCCGTATGGTCATAAAGGGCATGATACAACCAGCAGTGGGTTTCATCTTTCATGGGGTGGTGGGCCCACCCTTCGAATTCATTATGGTTGTTGCCGTCCGAAAGTCCCCATACCCACTTTTCCCCTTTCAGGTCTTCCCATAACTGGACCAGCACATTGTCCTCGTCTTCCCCATAGTCGGGGTCATCCTTTCCAATGAAAAATGTCACGTAACAGTCGATTTCATAATCTTCAAGATAGGTATCGGATTCAATCACCCGTCGTTCCAGCGCATTCAACAGTTGGATGGACTCCTGTTTGATACCCTTTTCGATGTCAGACAGCCTGACATTCAGTTGGGCCAGAAACTGCCTCTGTTCGAACGTGAAATTTTTCGGGTCAAGGTTATCCGGCCAGTACCGTACATAATCCTGACGTTTAAATTCAATCATGGGCATTCCCCCTTTTTGATAATCCGCCATCATCAGACATGGTCAAAAAGATTTTTTAACCACGGAATACACGGAACATACGGAATCATAATCCTTTTGTTTTTCCTTTTCCGTGTATTCCGTGTGTTCCGTGGTTAATCTATTTTCACGGTAATACTGACGTCTCTTCTTCAATTTTCAAACAACCACCGTGGCCATGTTCCCGAACCTCTATTCTACCGCCCGGCAGCACCAGGGCCCCCGGCCAGACCAGTAATAGGATGCCACAAACCGGTAATTCCGGGTGTGATCATATACCATCACCAGCCATCTGCTGTTATCCTTCAACAGCAGGCAATAGATGTAATTGCCATGAAACATGAAATCCCGGTTGTCCGGATTCGACACGGGCAGTATGCCCACAAACTGATTGCTTTCAAACACCAGAAGTGTTCCATTTTCGGTCATGGTGACATTCCGTTGGGAATTCTTGTCTGCAAAAGCCAATGCAGCCAGAAGATTCACCCCCAAACACACAACAACAATCATGATGATCTTTCTGCGTGTGATATTTCCAATCATGATGCGATCCTTTCCGAAAGATTGGATTGGCGAAAACTGCCCGCGCCGGTTTATCTCTGTCCGTTTCAGCCTGTTGTCTGAACGACCAGTTGCATTTCCTTTTTGCCGAATATCGCCATAATGCCGCCGACAAGGGCCAACATCATGCACCAAGCAACGGGTCCAGTGGCCATAATGCCCATTATCGATACCAGGGTTAACAGGATGCCCGGCAGTCGTCCCTGGGCCCCTTTTGCAATGGCGCCCAGGATAATGACCAGAATGGCGCAAAACATGCCCAACAGACCGGCTCCCGCGACATCGGTTGCACCCTGTGCCGAAAACATGGCTCCAAAACCGCCCATAACCAGGGTTATCAGTCCCACGATCAACCCCAGAATACCTGCCACCAAACCAATGATGCCACCTGCTCTTCTCATCGCAATTCCTCCTTGTTTGTTGTCAACCTGCTTTTTTTGTTCTCAGCCTTCGACCCGGATATAACCACTTTTCCAAAGACCCCAATCCTGGATTTTTTTCAGTCTTCCCTTGAATCCGAGAACATCCCCCATTTTCAACTTCAAAACCGTTTCCTTTTGGGATTTGGGATAGAACAGGACAGCCCTGTCGCCATTCTGCAACTCAACCGTTACCTCAAAAGGCAGGTCCGATATTTCGGAAAATGCATTGGTCTGGTTGACCTCGGAAACCTGGCCGGTGCCATTGACCCACAATTTCCATTGATTCTGCTGATTCCAATTCTCCTGCTGCAGTTCGGTCAGTGTTCCAAATTCGTCAATCACTACGTGCAGGGCCTGGTAGCTCCTGCTGCCTGCTGTTTCACCGGAGCCACTGTCCGGCGCACACCATGCGGATGCTGGCAGCATCAGAAAAATGGTCAGCAACAGGACCGGCAGCCCGCGCCAAACCACTCGTTTGGGCAGGTAGAACCGATGGCTTCCGGATTCAGGCAAACGGTTGAGGGATTTGGTGATTTTTCCGGCAACAACAATCTTCATACAATTTCCTCCTTGTTGAGTGGTTTTAAAACCTGCAGGCATGGTTTCATTATCCGGGAATACGGCTGCGGCATGTGAGAAACCAGCCTGCAAGCGGGTTTCAAATTTTTTGAACAGACTCAAAGATCGCAAAGAGAATCCCCAAAAACAGATTAAGTACCCTGGCATCCGTCTCAGATCAGGACAGATCATTTTTCGTATGTTTTGTGTGTTTCGTGGTTCAAGAATTTCAACAATAAATTTGAAATTTTCATTTTTTTATTTTTAAAAAAATTAGGTAATTTTGAAAATTGAACTCCCATTCTGATGAACTCGAATAGCGTTTTATGGCAGGAGGTTACACAGTTTTTTTTGGATTTCAAGAGGAAATTTGCTGATATAGAAATACTAGTATTTATAAGGATGGAACAGGTTGAAAAAATTATTTTTGGAGGAGTGAAACAGGCCAAAATTGATGATCATGGGACATCGGGCATAATGGTTGATTCATTATCACGCTCACAGCGGCTTCCGATGCCTTGGTTCCAATTTGGCCCACAGGAGTGTCAAAATGAAATTTTGACATAAAGCCCAAAAACCTTTGCCTGGTGTCAGTGAGCCGCAAAAAACCGCGTCGCCTGACCTACCGGCTGAATTAAGGCAGACAATTTTTTCGTGTGTTTCGTGTATTCCGTGGTTAAAAAGTGTTTTCACGGTAATTTTGTGGTGTAAGCTGTTTGAATTTGCCCAATAGCTGTCAATACCCGATGCCTCTTCATCCTTCCGCCTTCATCCTTCATCCTTTTCCCTTTAATTTCTATATAAAAATCATACATTCCACTTAACTGGAAATATCTGTTGAAAAACCATTCCCAGTGTGCCATAGGCTTTGACACCGGATTTTGAACAATCCCGCTCATTACTGTTTCTTCTGCGTATTTAAAAAATCGATCAACCATATGGAACAGGCAACATGACCATATCGAATATGCGGATATCATGCAGGCCATAAAGACCATCAGGCTCACCTCAACCGCCAATTCCCGATTCATTCTCTTCTCCGACGCCCACCGCGGCGACGGCACCGGCGCAGATGACTTTGCCGCCAATTCCCTGATCTTCAATTGCGCCCTGGACTATTACCATGACGAGGGTTTCACCCTGATCGAACTGGGAGATGCCGAAGATCTGTGGGGAAACAAGCGCTTTACCCAGATTTACATCACCCATACCTCGGTGTATGACCGCCTGGCCAAGTTTCATGACAGTGACCCGGAAAAAAACCGCTACATCAAAATCTGGGGCAATCATGACGATTGCTGGAAAAATCGCTGCAGACCCCTTCAGGGGATCTTCCCCGGCATTCAAACCTACGAAGCCGCGGTTCTGGATGATCATATCCTGATGTGGCATGGCCACCAGGCCGATTCCCTGTGTCGCGGGATATGGGAGAGACTCAGTACATCTTTTGTTCGGAGAATATGGCCTATACTTCAGCAATGGGGATTCCGGGACCCGACCCGGGCCGCCAATAATCCGGGAAAATGCAACGATATCGACAAAGTTCTTCACACCTGGGCCACAACCGGTTTCCCCGACCCGACCTGGTTTCCGGACTGCCGGATCGACACGATCATCGCCGGTCACACCCACCGCCCGGTTTATGAAAACCTGTCCCTGACCGAACGTATGTTGCTGAAATGCGGAAAAGGAACAGATAAGATCAGGCAAAAATTCAAAGCCGACAACAGCTATTACAACACTGGCTCCTGTGTGCATCCCCGGTGCATCATCGGCATCGAGATTACCGGCAGCGGAAAGGACATGGCGATTTCGCTGATCAAGTGGGGGTATGCGGCCCAGCCGGATGCGGCAAAGGATGAGGGGAAAATGGAATACAATATGACGATAGCGCGGGAGGTACTGGAACACCAAAAGAGCAATATCTGACTACCTCCTTACATTTTGCTTTATTCGCATTCAATCAAATGGGGCGGACCAGATTACCCTGTCAATGATATGAGCGGGATTGTAAACCATTGCATTCATAATCGGTTTCATTTATGGTCGATCATCTTTTTTTCACATGCCGATGCGGTACGGTGTACGTTACCAGTAAAAATGTTTTAATATAACTTCAAGCAGTTATGACCAGCCTACAGGTTGATCGATACCGATGGAATTTGACCGGTTTTTCAATCCAAAGGAGTTTGCTGTATGAAGACAGTCCGTGATGCGTGTCACCTGCAACCCAATGCACTTTCCATCAAGCTGAGTGATCAGATCGAACAACTTGATGCGCTGATTTCCTCCGAAGGCGACGGGATTACCTTTTTTGAAAAGACTCACATCACCCAGGGGATGCGGGATCTCATTACCGAAGGCATCGCGCGCCTTGCCGGTGCTTCCTCTCAGGCCGTTTTTCATCTCAAACAGGCGATGGGCGGCGGCAAGACCCATCTGTTGGTCGGATTCGGGCTTCTGGCCAGACACCCGGATCTGCGCAAGCGATTTTGTGCCGACATGGCCCATACGGATGCGTTTGATACGGCTACCATTGCCGCATTCAACGGCCGCAACAGCCCGGATCATTTCTTCTGGGGAGAAATTGCCACGCAACTGGGCAGGGCCGAACAGTTTCGAAGCTTCTGGACTGCCGGACCTAAAGCCCCGGATGAAAAAGACTGGCTGAATGTGTTTTCAGGCGATCAGCCAATCCTGATTCTGCTGGACGAGATGCCGCCCTATTTCCATTATCTGGATACCCAGAAAGTGGGTAACGGCACGGTCGCGGACATCGCCACCCGGGCATTTGCCAATCTCCTGACCGCAGCCGGGAAAAAACGGAACGTCTGTATCGTCATCTCCGATTTGGCCGCAGCCTATGACACCGGTGGCAGGCTCATCAACAAGGCATTGCAGGATGCCCGGGCGGAGTTGGGACGTCAGGAGCGAAATATTACACCAGTTGATCTGGCCGCCAACGAAATTTATGACATTCTGCGTAAACGCCTCTTTCAGTCATTGCCCAATCCGGCCGAAATCCAGGATGTTGCCGCATCCTTTGGCCGCAAGCTGGAAGAGGCTGTCAAATCCAAAACCGCCAACCGGGGTGCGGAGGCCATTGCGGATGAAATTGTCGCCACCTATCCCTTTCATCCCCGGCTCAAAAATGTGGTTGCGCTATTCAAGGAAAACGAACAGTTCAAGCAAACCCGGGGGCTGATCGAACTGGTATCCCGGTTGTTGAAATCTGTCTGGGACCGTTCCGCAAATGATATTTTTTTGATCGGACCCCAACATTTTGACCTTTCGATTCCGGAAGTTCGGGACAAGCTGACGGAAATATCCGGCATGCGGGATGTGATTGCCAAAGATCTGTGGGATGCCCAGCAATCCGCACACGCCCAGATCATTGATCTCCCATCCGGAAACGATGCCGCCAGGCAGGTCGGTTCATTGCTTTTGACCGCAAGCCTTTCGACCGCGGTCAATGCTGTAAGGGGATTGACGCTGGAGGACATGGTCGAGTGCCTGATTTCACCGCTTCGGGAACCATCAGATTTTCTTTCTGCGTTTGAGGCTCTGGAAAAGGTGGCCTGGTATCTCCATCACACGCCGGAAAGCCGTTATTATTTTGATCGGGTGGAGAATCTGACCAAACTGCTGCAGACCATCGCCCGGGAAGCTCCCGAGCCCCAAGTTGACGAACTGATCCGGCATCGTCTTCGGGAACTGTTTCAGCCGATCCGAAAAACAGTCTATGAGGATGTTTTGCCCCTTCCCATGCTTTCCGATGTGGCCGAACCCGTTCGAAAAAACCGGGTGCTTCTGATTGTCAGTCCGGATGCCAAAATTCCGCCGGAGGAGGTTCAGCGGTTCTTTGAAGGGCTGACACAAAAAAACAACCTGTGTGTGTTGACCGGCGATAAAACCGCGATGGGCAGTGTTCAGAAATCCGCCCGGCATCTGTATGCCGCCCAAAAAGCAGACAGCCGAATTCCCAAAGGCCACCCCCAGCGGGACGATCTGGAAATCAAGCAGCAGTCATATGAACAGGACTTTAATGCAACCATTCTCAGCCTGTTCGACAAAGTGCTGTTTCCAATTCATCGCCCCGGCAAACCGGCTCAACTGGTTTCCAAACCTTTGGACATGACCCGTGACACCAAAAAGCCTTTCAACGGTGAAGATCAAATCGAAAAGACCCTTACATCACACCCGCTGAAGCTGTATCTGGATGTGGAAAAGGACTTTGATCCCATCCGGTGCAAGGCCGAAGACCTGTTGTGGCCGGAAAACCAGGATGAAACCCGCTGGGCCGATGCTGCGGACCGGTATGCGGAAAGTGCGGGAATGACATGGCTTCCTCCCCGGGGTCTTGACACCCTGAGTTCCATTGCCTGCAACCGGGGATTATGGGAAGACATGGGCAATGGCTACGTCACGAAAAAACCAAAGAAAAAATGCACATCGGCCCAGATTGTTCCAGAGCCTGTATCCGGTGATGATGGCCGGGTAAGGCTAAAAATTAACCCCACCAATGCGGGACCCGCACCCATAATCCACTACGCCGTTGATGGGCCGGTGTCGGAGTCAAGCCCCATTTTAAATGACAACCCGTTTGTAACCAATGGGCTGAATGTTAGCGTTCTGGTTTGCGACCCATCCGGACAATATGAAACCGGCCCTCCGATTCTCTGGTCCAACCATCTCACGATTCGAAATCGGCTGGATGATACCGGCGAAAAGCGGAAGGTTGAACTCTTTGTCGCACCAGTCGGCGCCATCCGATATACCCTGGATGGCAGTGAACCGCGTGAGGGAATCCCCTATTCCGGCCCGGTTGAAATCGATGATGCCGAAACCCTGATGCGGGTTTTTGCCTATGCCGGAAATCTGGAGAAAAAGAGCGATTTCAAATTTTCCAAACGGGGTGGAAAAGGGCTGGAGCTCGATGAGATCAAACCCGCCCGGCTGGTCTCCCGGACCGGCCGAAAGCTGGATTCCCGTGCCAGGACATTTGAAGGGCTGAAGCAGGGAGAGGAAAAAGCCGTCGAATTTGAAAATGTCACGTTGACCGTTGGCCAAAACGCCCAGGTTGCCCAGATAATGGTGGGAGAGGTTCGGGTGGATGCCGCGTTTATCCTGTCCCTTCTGAATAAAGTTATGGAGAAGTTTACACCGGAGACCCCGGTTACCATGACGTTTCGAAAAGCCCATTTTTCATCCGGTTACGATCTGAAGGTATTTTCCGATAAGCTGGGTATCATGCTGGTGCAGGAGGATGTGGATCAATGAGCGAACGCTCGGCTACCACAGATTTTGGTGCGCCGACAGGCTTTGGGGCTCACGTATTCCGTGTCGAAATTCCGGCTGCACGCATCGGATCGGTTGTCATCGTCGAGGACTATGGGTACCGGGGTCAGGAGAATGGACTGCCGCGTGAGGAAGAACGGGTCATCCTCAACCGCCCGGTCTGGTCGGCAATTGCGGACACGGCCCGCCGAGAATTCAATGGACGGTTAAAGGCCGCCAAAATATCAACGGGTCGCTGGCATGCCGGGACCAATCTGGTCGAGCGCATGCTGGGAAAAGAGCTGTGTGTGCTGGCCTGGGCAGCGGAAACTGCAGAAAAGGAACAACTTCCTGTGATCTGCAGTAAATGGAGTGCGCTGCGACCCGAAGAGCGATGGTGGCTTTTCTCGATGACCGTGGCCGAAGCCGGTTTGACTCTGGATACCGGTCGCGGTTGGCGAAAAGCCCTTTTTTTTGCCCTTTCCGATGGTGAGTCATCGAAAACAAAGCCAAAAAGCCGCCGCCCGGTGGAATCGGACCAGCCCCAGCTTCCCCTGTTCAAGGATCATCCATGACCCCACCCATTATACCGTTGTCTTTGAAAGATGCCCCCGCTCTGATTGAACGGATATTGCCGGTACAAAAACTGTCTGCAGAAGTGTTCAAGGAACGGAAAGCCGGAGCCGGACAAACCCTTGTCCCCCTGGGTGCATACTGGAAGGGACGCAAACCCCTGATTCTGAGCAAGGCCTGCATATTGGGATGCCTTCTTCCGGTTACAGACAACCCGGCCCGGGACCTTGAAATCTTTGAAAAGCTGATGGCAATGGATGATGAATCCTTTGCCATACGCTGGCCGCGTCGCCCCAAACCGTTTGACATTCTGACCCGACTGAGCATTGCCCGAATTTCTGATTATTTTATCTCCAATCCGCCGGATGTGTTGCCTGTATCCACACCAATTGACTGGTCTCAGCCGGAATTGCAGAATGTCAAAGTCAACTGGCGGGCTGACCTGTCCATATTGGAACGCCGGCGCCTGGAAGTTCAAATGCTGCCGACACTTTCCTATCGAAATCGGGTGGAAGCATCCAAACGACCCGAAGAGGTCGCGGATTCCGTCCATGACCACATCTGGGACGATGTCAATGATCACCTGGGAACAAACGCCACCTCATTTTCAGAACTGATCGATCAGCTTGGCCTCATGCGATTCGGCCACCGGCCGCTGGTGGCCGATACATTTTGCGGGTCCGGGCAGATAGCCTTCGAGGCGGCCCGGATGGGCTGCCATGTCTATGCCTCGGATTTGAATCCGGTTGCGTGCATGCTGACATGGGGGGCATTCCATATCATTGGTGAGACCCCGGATAAGCGTGCTGAAATTGAGACCAGACAGCGCAGGATCGTCAAAAAGGTATTGCAGGAAATAGACGATCTGGGAATCGAATCCGACGGGCATGGCTGGCGGGCCAAGGCGTATCTGTACTGCCTGGAAGTTCGTTGCCCGCAATCCGGATGGATGGTTCCGTTGCTTCCTTCGCGTTTGCTCAGTTATGGCAAAAGGGCCATTGTCGATCTGGTCCCCATAACATCTGAACAACGCTATGACATTCAGGTGAGATCAGGGGTTTCAGAAGCGGAATTGAAAGATGCATTGACCGGCACGATTCGGAACGATGGCCGCGGCCAGGATACGTGTCTGGTGCACAGTGTGAACGGCATCGAGTACCGGACCAAAATCTCCACGTTGCGCGGAGATTACCGCTTTGATGATGGCACTACTGGAAATCGTTTGCGGCTCTGGGAAAAAGCGGATTTTAAACCACTACCAGAAGATATATTTCAGGAACGCCTCTATGCCGTTCACTGGATGAGACCAAAAGCCGGAAAAAATAAATTTCATTATGAATTCCGGACCGTATCAGAAGAGGACCTGAATCGGGAGGCTATTGTCGAAGCGTTTGTTGCAGAGCATCTGGCCGATTGGCAGGAAAAAGGCTGGATACCGGATATGCAAATTGAAGCAGGCTATAATACGGATCAACCGATTCGTGAACGCGGTTGGACCCACTGGCATCATTTGTTTCCACCAAGACATTTGATGCTGCTCGGTTTAATTCAAAAGCATGATCGGAGTCCAAATACTTTAATAATGCTGTCACGAATTCTGAATTATACAAGCAAACTTTGCATCTGGTCTACATCAAAACCAGGTTCATGCGGCATGGGAGAAGGTGGCAGGACAGGTGGCGGAAGCGATAATCCGGTAAATGTTTTCTACAACCAGGCATTGAATACATTCTTTAATTATGGCTGTCGGGCTACAATGCCATTGCTGAATATGTTCAATCTTAAAGTGGCCACATCAAAATGCACTGGTTCCCTTGATGTTGACTGTAAGCAGGCGTCCGAAATAAACAAAACGATAGATTTTTATTTAACCGACCCCCCCTATGGTGATGCCGTCAACTACGAAGAAATTCTGGAGTTTTTCATTGCCTGGCTGCGGAAAAACCCGCCGCCCGAGTTTTCTGACTGGATATGGGACAGCCGCCGGGCATTTGCCATCAAGGGCGATGGAGAGGATTTTCGTCGGGGAATGGTCGCGGCATATTGGCAGATGACCGAATGCATGCCCGACAACGGCATTCAGATCATCATGTTCACGCATCAGTCCGGTGCAATCTGGGCCGACATGGCCAATATCGTCTGGGCTTCGGGTTTGAAAGTCACTGCGGCCTGGTATGTGGTCACCGAAACCGACAGCGCATTGCGAGAAGGCAGCTATGTCAAAGGTACGGTGTTGCTGGTGCTGAGAAAACGGCTGGGAACCCTGAAAACCACACAGGACGATTTGGCATGGGAGATTCAGGATGAAGTTGAAAACCAGATTCAGTCTCTGACAGGTTTGAACCAGCAGGCAAAGGGCCTTTATCGGGACGAGAATGTCTTTGAGGATGCCGACATTCAGATGGCCGGTTATGCTGCGGCCCTGCGCGCCCTGACCCAGTATGCCGTGATCGACGGACGGGATATGACAATTGAAGCACTCCGACCCCGGGTTAAGGGGGAAGTGACTTTTGTGGATGGTCTCATTGCCTTTGCCGTAGATACGGCCAATCAATGCCTGGTCCCGCAGGGGATTTCAAAATCCCAATGGGACAGACTTGCTGCTGCAGAACGCTTCTACCTGAAACTCCTGGATATGGAGGCACGGGGCGCAAAGACCCTGGACAACTACCAGAATTTTGCCAAGGCATTCAAGGTCAGAGACTTCAAGCCGTTTCTGGCCAGCCATCGGGCCAATAGCGCCCGGCTGAAAAGTGCGGTGGAATTCGGTCGATCAGAGATGGGAGAAGGCTCGGAGCTGTATTCGACAGTGCTGCGGGCGGTTCTATATGCCCTGATGGAACTGCAGAAAGATTTGGATGGTGCTGACGTTTTGGCCCATCTGACCCTCAATGTGCCGGACTATTATGGGGATCAGACCCGCCGGGATATGATTGTGGAATTGGCCGATTATCTGGCCAAACGTCTGGATTCCCTCCGCCCGGAAGAAGCAGGTTCGGCACGGGTCCTGAAAGAACTGGTTCGAAACCAGAGGCTGGGGTAATATGAATGATATCCGCCGCTTTTCATCCCGCAGGCAGCGTCTGGATCATGCATTTTTAAACGACAGGCTGAAAGAGGCCCAATCCTATCGCCGGATCGCAGGGTATTTCCGCAGCTCCATATTTGAACTGGTGGGAGAGGAAATTGCCGAAATCCCCACAGTTCAGATCGTTTGCAACAGTGAACTGGATGCGTCTGATGTGATGATCTCCAGACAGGTTCGGGAGACAGCCCTGAAAGAACGGTGGAATGAGGCGATTCCGGAAGTCGAAGCCCTGCTGCACCAGGACCGATACCGCAGACTGCATGATCTGCTGACCAGTGGCCGGGTCGAAATCCGGGTGGTTCCCAAGGAGCAGATTTTCATTCACGGCAAGGCCGGCGTAATCAAGGCCAGAGACGGGTCCAAAACCTGTTTTCTGGGTTCGGTCAATGAATCCAAACGCGCGTTTTCCCAAAACTATGAAATCCTGTGGGAAGATCCGTCCCCCGAAGGCATTGCCTGGGTCGAAGAAGAATTTCAGGCCCTGTGGAAAACCGCATATCCCCTGCCGCAAGCCATCATCGAAGAAATTCAGCGGGTTGGGTCCCGCATCGAAATTCATTTTCAGGATGCAACAGTCGATGAAATTCCTGCCGCGGCATTGGCCGAAAGCCCGATCTATCGGGGTGGCGAAATGCTTCAGTCGTGGCAGCGCTCATTTGTCACCCTGTTCATGCAGCATCGGGCGACCTATGGAAAAGTCCGGCTGCTATTGGCGGACGAGGTGGGGGTGGGCAAGACCCTGTCCCTTGCCGCGTGTGCCATGTTGTCCGTGCTGCTGGATGACGGCCCGGTTCTGATTTTGTGTCCTTCGACACTGACGTTTCAGTGGCAGGTGGAAATGCAGGACAAGTTGGGAATTCCCACGGCGGTCTGGTCATCCGGCAAAAAGATCTGGCTGGACCCGCATGGTCATCAGATCCGGACAAGGGGACCTGAGGACATCACACGCTGTCCGTTCCAGATTGCCATCGTATCCACCGGCCTGATTTTCCATGAATCCGAAGAGCGGGATTATCTGTTGGGCCGTAAATATGGAACGGTCATTCTGGATGAAGCCCATAAAGCCAGAAAGCGCGGCGGCATGGGGCATGTCAAGAATGAACCGAATAACTTGCTGGATTTCATGATGCAGATCGGCATGCGGACCAAAAATCTGCTGCTGGGTACAGCGACACCGATTCAGACAGAGGTTCATGAACTGTGGGATTTGCTTCATATCCTGAATAACGGTGCGGATTTTGTTCTGGGTCGGACGCTTTTTGGGCGGTGGGGCGATTGTGAAAAAGCCCTGCCGATCGTAAAGGGCGATGAAACACCCCTGGATGAACGCGATGCCTGGGAATGGGTTCGCAATCCGGTGCCCCCTGGAAGTGAGGATACGCTGCTGGCCACTCTGCGGCTGCAACTGGGCCTGCCTGACAATGTGTTTTTCACGGACCGGGGTTTTGGCTCGATGGGATTTCTGGAGCAGCAGACAATTATCCGGATGCTGGAGCCCGGATATCTGCGTGAACACAATCCCGTTATCCG
>JBFXFK010000125.1:0-14931 GCA_050179135.1 Desulfatirhabdiaceae bacterium
AAAAGGTGTGTCTCATCGAGATGACGAATCGCATTGGAAAGGAGATCGGTAAATCAACCCGGTGGGGGATGATGCAGGATCTTGAGCGTTTTAATGTGGAAACCGTAACCGGCGCAAAAGTGGTGCGGATTACCGAAACAGGCCGGGAAATTGAAAAGGCCGGGAAAATCAATTCCCTGGACTTTGACACTGTTCTGGTGGCTGCGGGCGCTGTGTCTTACAACCCATTGGCGCAGATTGCCCAAACACTTGACATTGACTACCGTGTGGCCGGTGATGCCTTAAAGGTGGGGACGGCCTTTGATGCGGTGCATGGGGGATAGAGGCTGCTGTCTCCATTTAGTGCTTGAACGCAAAGTCACCTATCCGGGGAGGAATAAGTCATGGCTTTGAGCGATATATAATTTGAATATTATTAATTATTTCAAACATATACCTGCCGAATCAAAAATAAGACCCAAAAACGCGACATGAGCCTTTTTTAATTTTTTCATCATGGATCTGCAGTCTGCTACGTTTCAACTGTTTTACAAGAGGTTTAGCTTCTGTCAGTTACCTTGCGCATGCTGTTAATCAGATTATTCACCGAAACCGTTGCGATACCCGAATTAATGTCCGACATGGCATAGGGAATGACCAGTTCATTCCTATGGATGATTGAACCGCACGAGTAGACAACGTTTGGAACATATCCTTCCCGCTCTTTTTCCGTAGGAGCCAGAAGCGGTTGTTCAAGCCGTGCAATGACCTTGCGCGGATTTTCAAGATCAAGGAGGATTGCACCAATACAGTACTGCCGCATGGGACCGACACCATGGGTAAGAACGATCCAGCCTTTCTCGGTTTCTATGGGAGAGCCGCAGTTGCCGATTTGAACAAATTCCCAGGGATACTCTGGTCGCTGGATAATATGAGAGTTCTTCCAGAAGTGTAGATTTTTTGAAAACATAATATGGTTGTTTTCGCCATCCTGTCGGGACAGCATGGCAAATTGGCCGTTAATTTTCCGGGGGAACAGCGCAAACCCTTTATTTTGTGCCGCCTTTCCGTTCAGTGTTGTAACTTTAAAACTGATAAAATCCTTGGTTTCAATCAGTTGGGGGAGAATAGCAACCCCATTATACGCGGTATAGGTCGCATAATAGGTTGATTCGCCATTCTCATCAAAAAATTGAACAAACCTGGCATCTTCTATCCCGCGGCTCTCATTTCTAGAAACCGGAAAGATAACCCGCTCAGATATGCGGTGATCTGAATGGAAATCCACCTCATAATTTGAATCAGAAAGCCAGTTGATGAGCTCAAATGTTTTATTCTGCTTGTTTTGGGTAAAATGAGGATGTTTATGAAGCCTTTCGATCTCACTGACCAATTGTTCCTTGCTGAATTCTTGGGGAAGCGCATTGAGAACAAAGGTGCAGATATCATCATCCGCTTTCATTTCCTTGAGCTTGTACTGAAAAAGCCTGCGCTTGTAAAAAGGGTTTAACTTCAGATCCGGTGTTTCCACAAACTCACTGACCGGATCAAACAGGAAGGTGTTGTGCTTGTTGAGTATGCCGCTTCTGAAAACAATGGAGGAAATATGACCTTCCCCGGTGGCGCGCAAACTCATGACAAACCGAAGGCTGCCCTTTTCAAGATTGCCTTGAATCGGATGCGGAACAATGGACGGATTGAACAAAGCGGCAGATTCAATGGCATACTCCTTTGTAAAATAAGCGCCGATCAATGCGCGTTCAGTCTCACTCTGCAATATGCCTTCTTTAATATGTCTTTTTACCAGGCTGAAGTGTTTTTCGAAAATGTGATTCAGGTCTTCATGCCGCCTGGAAAAGTTCGTTATGATCTGTGTTAATAATTTTTGTTGTTTGCTTTCAGTCAGCCTGCGGATTCGTTCGATGATCAAGGCGATGCGCCTGGTATCATCGGGAAGATGAGGTCTTGTAATTACACGGGAGGTATCCCCGACAATTTTATTGGGTTTTCTTGTCACTATCAGTTTATCATGGTTTTTTTTGCGCATACGTGTATTTCCTCAATTCAATTTGGGGCTACATGGGCGGACGACTCGATTCAAGACACAGAGAGACAAGGTCACATATTTTTGCAGTACCCACGCACATCACCGTATCCGCGCCCCCCCAGTAAATTTTCACAGTCCCGTCATCTTCGGCAACGGCACCGCAGGTAAACACCACATTGGGGACATAGCCGGTCTGTTCCCAAACTTCTTCCGGCTGCAGTATCCATTGATCAGACACCCCGAGCACCCTTGCCGGGTCGGCAAGATCATGCAGCGCTGCCCCGAGCCGGTATACGGATCCGGACATGGTCTTAAAAACACCATGGTAGATATGAAGCCAACCCTTCTCGGTTTTGAAGGGCGGTGCGCCAGGGCCGATTTTCATTTCATCCCAGTGGTAGGGTAACGGTTTGATGACAACTTGTGAGTCCCCCCAGTAAATCAGGTCCGGAGAATAGGAAATCCAGATGGACCAGGGAGAAATTTCCGAATGAGGACGATCCAGACGGACATACCTGCCTTTAATTTTTTCAGGAAAAATAACCACATTACGCAGATCTGCCTGGGTAATCAAGGCAATCCGTTCAATTTTTTTAAAATCATCTGTACGGGCCAGGGCAATGCGTACCCCGTGGCGGGAATAGGCACTGTAGGTGAGAAGGTATGAATCTTCAACCGGGTTGATGCGCAGATCTTCAACACCAAAGGCTTCATATTCGGCAAAAATTCCGTAGGATGCCGGAGTCAAAAAGGGTTTCGGCAAAACTTTGAATTTAAAACCATCAGGACTGTCCGCCCTGCCGATAATGGACCGCCCGTTTTTTAAATGGGCCCGGAACAGCATGATATAGCGGTTTTTGTATTTGACCACCCCGGCGTTGTGAACCGTTGCAACGGGATACGGTACATCCTCCCGGGTCAGAATGGGATTTTTCTGGTAACGCGTTACAATATCATTGATCGTATTCATTTGAATCCTTTCATTGATCATATTCTTCCGAAATCATCGGCCAGACGTTCAATATCATCTTCGCCAAAATAGTCTCCCGTTTGAATCTCCATAAAGACTAGATTGTCCTGGCCGCTGTTTTCAATTCTGTGGATGGATTTTCTTGGAATATCAAAGGATTGTCCGGCAGTCACCGGAACCGTTTTATCGCCGAGAGTCCACATGCCTTTACCGCTGACGATATACCAGTGTTCATCGCGATACCGGTGACGCTGGAGACTTATGCGCTTTCCCGGGTACACCACAATTTTTTTATTCTTAACGGCATTCTCATCGGAAAGTATTTGATAAAACCCCCAGGGACGATGATCTTCACGTCTGGTTGTCTCCATGATCTGCTCATACACCCGGATATATTTTTTGACCATGCGGTCGATGGTAAAATGATCCATCACTGTTCGACGGCAGAATTCCCGGTCAATATCCCTGATACGTTCCACCGCGCCGATGGCCTCATGGGTGCCGGAAACAAGAAATCCGTTTTGATTGTCTCGGATAAGCTCGGGCATACTCCCCCGGTTATTTGCAATGACCGGGGTGCCGCAGGCCATGGCTTCGATAACGGAAAGGCCGAAGGGCTCGTTGAAATTGATGGGGTGAAGCAGTGCATAGGCTTTGCCCAGAAGTTTATTTCTTTTTTCAGGTCCAACACTGCCAAGATAAACCACACTGGCATCATCAATGAACGGCTGGATATAGTCGTTAAAATATACGCTGTCCTGAATAATTCCTGCCATGATCAGCCTTCTGTCACATGCCCGGGCGATTTCAATGGCCTCTTTAGCGCCTTTATCCGGATGGAGACGGCCAAAAAACAACAGATAGTCTTCCGGGTCCGGCTGGAAATGAAATTCTTTTATATCAATGCCGTGGTGAATGGTGTCAATATAGTCCAGGGCATCTGCCCGGTCGGCATCGCTGATTGAAACATAGAATGTTTTTTTATTGTATTTGCGGTACACCGGTAAAATTCCGGGGGATGAAAAACCGTGGATGGTTGTCACCACCGGCGTGTTGGTAAAGCCGGAATAGGTTAAGGGGAGAAAATCAAAGTTATTGTGTATGATATCAAACTCTTCTGCATGATCAAACAATTCAGAGATATGGAGGCATTCATATACTTTGGGAATGATGTTTGAATCCTCTTCATATCCCTGGGTGCAGACGGCACGCAGGGTGCTGTGTGTAATTGAATCTCCTGTGGCAAACAGCGTGACGTCATGGCCAAGTCCCACCAGGGCTTCGGTCAACAATGAGGCTATTTTTTCCCAGGGGCCGTAGTGCCGTGGGGGGGTGCGCCAGGCAATGGGTGACAGCATGGCAATGCGCATAAAAGTTTCCTTTATAGTTAACCTGTTGACCAGGGTGAAGACTGATGCAGTAGTTCATCTGCATAGAGTTTTTGCAGTGTCATTAACGACAAGAGCCAAGCAAGCGTTGATTCCGCCCCCTGGTTCTGGTTGATGCCGTCTACCATCAGTCCGTCCCGGCATCCGCCGGTTTTAGGGTCATACAGCGGCATGTTCAGATCATTGTGCCCCAGAAACCAGTTAAAACACATTACGGCATTCTCAAACCATTGCCGGTCATGGGAAATGTCGTAAGCTGCGGCACATGCTTCAACCATGCTTTTGGCTTCAATGGGCTGCTGATCAAATCTGGCTCTTTCACCTTTTTTTCTATACCAGCCGTTACAGCCGATGGGGACAAAATGGTGATCTGCCGTCTGGATGGAAAACAGCCATGTAAGACTGTCCAAACCCATCTTCACCATCTCATGGTTTTCCATTCGACGACCGGATACCAGAAGCGCCTGGGAGAGTTTGGCGTTGGCATAGTTCAAGGTATCCTCTATCCAAGGCCAGTCATCGGTTTTATTTTCGCAAAACTGAGTGAATAATCTTTCTGCCAGAACATCCCGGATCCTTTTGGCATCACTGTCACCCGAGAATTTTTCCAGGTAGCCATCCAGGCCCACCAGACAGAATGCAACAGCCCTGGGCGATCTGAAATGCTCTGTGGCAATCAATGCCTTTTTAAAAAGAATGGTACTCATGGCCAGGTGATCTGAATTTTCCAGAAATGCCACAGCTTTACCCAGGCACCAGAGTGCCCGTCCGTGGGAATCCTCGGACCCGGTCTCCTCAACCCACACCCTTGCATAGGTCATAAAATTACGAAACCGGCCGTTTGTTTCATTGTATGCGTATAAAAGAAATCCCAGATAATGGCCGCTTAAGGCATCCAGTCCTAGGCCGTTGGTCGGCAGGTATCTTTGTCCCATGGCCGCCGCCAGCAGGGCTCTGGCGTTATCATCCGTGCAGTATCCATGCAATCTGCTGGGAATGGTATGATCTGCGTGCTGCAGAATGCCGGTGTCATCGGTCATGGATCTCAGGTGATCCAGCTTGATTTCGGGCAGGTCAAAGCGGGTAATGGCTTTGATATTTTCCACATAGGAATGTCTGGGTCTCGGATGCCGAATTCGTTTCTGACGGACCTCATTGAAGAGGTCAAGATAGTTCTTGGAGACTTTTTCCCACACGGCTTCCCTTGTAAAGGTGTATGCTTTTTTACGGATGGCATGCCGCTGGGTATCATCGCATAAAAGGGCATTGATCTGTTCTGCCAGGGCACCGGGATTGTTGAATGGTACGATTTTACCTCTGCCGTGTGCCAGCATTTCCTGTGCATACCAGTAAGGAGTTGAAATCACGGCTTTACCTGTTCCCATGGCGTAGGCAAGGGTTCCCGAAGTAATTTGTGCCTCTTCCAGATACGGGGTGATGTAAATATCTGCAATGCCCAGAAATTCACACAGATCTCTCAAGGGCACAAAATTATTCTGGAATATGACATGATCACTGATATTCAGATTGTGAACAATCTGCTGGAGCATTATCCGGTAGGCTTCCCCCTTGGTTTGCAGCACATGGGGATGGGTGGTGCCAAGGATGATATACATCACATCCGGATATCTGTCGATCACAGCCGGAAGTGCCTGCAGCACGGTTTCAATTCCTTTGTTGGGTGAGAGCAAACCAAAGGTGAGTAAGACCCTTTTCCCTTCCACGTCGAATTTTTCTTTATGAAAACTTGAATCGATAAAGGGCATATCCGGAATGCCGTGGTGTATAAAAGCGATTTTCTCCCGGGGGATACCATAGATCTCTTGGAGAAATTGTTCTGCTTTTCTACTCATGACCACCAGTTTGTCCGACAATTCCCCCAGCTTGATCATGACGTTACGATATTCGGGGGAAGGATCTTTCAACACGGTATGCAGTGTCGTCACCACCGGCATATGCAAATTTGACAGCAGTTTGAGAAGATGGCTGCCGGCCGGTCCCCCGAAAATACCGAATTCATGCTGAAGACAGACAATATCAGTGTGACTGATATTCAAAAACTGGGCGGCAATACCATAATCGGCCAATTTATTCTGATTGATTTCAAAGCGTACTTTTTCAGGATATGCATATCCTTCTGCCCTGTCATTCATGGCAATCGCCCAGCAATTAATATCCTTGGCCCGGTCAGACAAGCCTTCAACCAAATCTCTTGTAAACGTTGCGATGCCGCATTGTCTGGGCAGATAATTACCGATGACGGCAATAGATGTGAGTCCCTCAAAAGGGTGTTCTTCCGGTATCATACTTTCCTCCTGTTTTCCGGTTATGGGCAGCAGGGTGACATCATTTTCCCTTTTGCTGTCCCAACACCTTTCCGTTTTTCTTGTGAAACATTTTCACAACAGACAAACGGAATTATTTCTTGTGTTTAAAATTTACCTGAAATTTTTGTTCAAAGGCACTCGCAATGATCTGGGCAACCTGCTGTCCCTGGGAAATGTGATCCATATGAACAACCAGATCAAATTCATCGGGGGAGATTTTTTCCCTGAGAAAAACCTTTTTAAAAAATTCATGATGGTCATCATCAATGATGTTTAATTTTTCTTCTGCTTCACTGTTCCCGATACCCAGCGTATTCGCCAGTTTCTCAATCCGGTGCTTTTTGCTGCAGACCAATTGTACCGATAGAATGGTATGACGGGGCAAAATCAAGTGGGTTCCGCGGCCGACAAATATCGTCGGTTCGGTATGTGCCAATGCGGTAACCGTTTTTGCCAGCTGTTTGACATAATCGGTTTTGAAAAATTTTTTCTCCACAGAGAGAGCAACAAGCAGTTCAGTCATCTTTCCCGGAAATCGCTCATCGAAAGTCGCAATGATCTTTTCTGTAAGAGAAAAATCTTTTGCCATATGTTCTATAATTTCCTTGTCGATCACACGATAGCCTGTTATTCCCGACAGGAAATCAGCCACTTCCATGGCACCGGCACCTATCCCGCGGGATAAACAAATACAATGCTTTTGTGAAAAATGGCTGGCTGCTTTTATTTCTGCCTGGGCTTGTTCCCATTGTCTGACTTGTGTACCGGCCCAGTCTGAGGCACTCATCATTTTTTTGCCGTAATATCCGGGAGGGTAAACTGTTTCTTTAGATGTATTTCTCATCTCTTTTTTCTCCTTTAGGGATGGTTTCTTTAAACCTATAATTCACATTACGTGCCAGGACAGAACACACCGGCATCGTCTCTATAACCTGTTGATTAATAAGCTTGATTAATAAAAATCAGATCAGCAAATAATATGGAAAATATTTAACGACCGGATAAAAAAGGTCATATGTATCCAAACGACCACACTTGACCCCGTTTCAAGTGACAGGCTGCTGCCAGGTCAATTCATCTTAATTTTCACCGACTGCCAGATTGATTTTTTTCATCCGGAGGATATGTTCATCACTGTAATTTTTTTCGGAAGAATAGCCCTGGGGAAGAAACATGGGGGTTCGCTGACGCTCATAACTCACAAGGCCTATCCGGTCACTCATGCCGTATTCCGCCACCATGGACCGGATAATATCTGTTGCCCGCTGGAGGTCATTCTGGGCTCCGGTCGATATTTCATTAAACACCAGCTCCTCTGCCACCCTGCCCCCCAAAAGCACTGCCAGCCGATCGAGCAATTCAGAACGTGTCATCAGATATCTGTCTTCCGTAGGCTGTGTATATCCCAGCGCTGCGATCCCTCTGGGAAGAATGGATATTTTATGGACGGGATCTGCAAGATTAACCGATTCGGCGACAATGGCATGGCCGGACTCATGAAATGCCAAAATCGGTTCTCCGTTCGGCCAGCATAACGGAGTTTAAAACCGGTTTGGAAGCCCCGGGTTTCTTATCTGAGTTGGCTTCTGTTCCGGCAAACAGGCTACGCAATTTCTCCTGGATGGCTTTTAACGGATTGGGTTTGTTCGACATAGAGAGATCCTTTACGGCAATCATGCACAACGCAATTTCTGCCGTTGGCCTTGGCCTTGTATAAGTAGTTATCTGCTCTCGAGATCCAGGAAAGAAAGCTGTTATCGGAACTCTTTTTAACCAGGCCCTGGGTAGCCCCGATACTGATCGTCACAAAAATGCCGTCCGGTCTGGATTTTTCCACCGCTTCCCGGATTTTCTCAGCCATCAGCGGCACAGCAGGGGTGAGGATGTTGGGAAACAGGATGACAAATTCTTCCCCGCCATACCGGCACAGCACATCTGATTTCCGGACACTCTCCTTCAAAGATTTCGCAACGCTTTTGAGTACAGTGTCACCCCTTGGATGGCCATACCTGTCATTAATCTTTTTAAAATGGTCAATATCAATCATGAAGACAGCTATATTCTCTTTTCTCCGATCGGCCAGGGAAAACAATTCCTTCGCAACAAGTAAAAACCCCCGCCGGTTAAACAGGCCGGTCAAGGCGTCAGTCATGGCGATGTCAACCAAAGCCTTATTTCTCCTCCAAAGGCTTTGCAGCGTTTCTCCCAACAGTTCCAACTCGGGTGTTATATGGCTATATTGGATGAACATATCAATAAATTTCCTGATATGGCGGTCATGTGTATCTGAGGGATCAATATCTCCGCCCAGGGGTTTTAAGGCGTTAAAAAGCACTTCAAAAGTTGGATGCAGCATGTAATATTCCAACCGGTAGGCCAGGATCAGTGCGTTTTCCATTGATTTTCTTTTTTCCCAGCGGCTTGAGAGAACCCCAATTTTATCCAATATGGCAGATAGTTCTTTTTGGATTTCCGAAGGCGTATCAAAAACGGAAGGAAAGATGAAGTCTTTAGCCGTCAGTTCAACCTTGCTCCAGAAAACAGCATGGATTTTTTCTTCTTCAGCCATCTGGGCCCAGAACGTCTTGAGCGCCTTTATCTCTTCTGTCTGGGAAAGCTTGGTATATATCTGTATTGCCTTTTGATTAATGGCACTACACAGACGAATGATCCTCCAGATGCTGTCATTATTCATGTTCTTGTCCTTTCCTTACACTTTTTCGGGGAAGGTATTCGGTGGTCAGTTTGCCCAGGGTCTCTTTCAAGGCAGGCTCGGCTTTGGGGATGATACCGTTGTCTTCGTACAGTTTGCCCGGGCCGATGGTGGTAAATACCAGATAGGGATCCTTGATATGGTAGAGCATGGACACATCCACAAAAAAAACCACCCGAGGTCTGGATATGGACAGACCGGTCTTTTCTGGCATCACCGGCTGCGGTTTCGGGAAAATTGGTCAGCTCCAGCACCTGGATACCCTTGGGAAGGGTCAGCCCGGCATGGTAAACCTCTTTTTGCACCCCGCGGGCCATCCCCACGCGGACCACTTTAACGCCATATTCACCCGGCTCTATCACAGTCAGTTCCTTTATGAGACACAATTTATACAAATGGGATGAATCATGGATTTAAAAAATATATCGTTCGCAAATTTTCCGGTAGTGATACCCGTATATGGATAAAGTCACAGCCACAGATATCAGTCTGGGTTTTCGAACAAGGGTCCACAGGATCAGCTGCCAATAACAAAAGCGCTCTTTTCCCAGGATACCCAGCCTCAGACCTGCCCTGAAAAAAGATAGAAACCGCTGGATATCCAGGGGCTGAAACACCTCGGGGGGCTTGAGCGCCCGCAACTGGGTCCTGACCCGCCGGTAATAGTTTGCCGGGGAATAAATCTGCTTCATGATCAATTGATACCCCTTTGAAAGCGACTCCATTCCCATCTGGGGAAGAATATTGGTTGTTCCGTCCACATTATCTCCGGTGAATGGTTTGACCACCCGGCTCTGACGCTGGAGCCTGTCAAACAGACGGGTGCCTGGAGGCGCCTGAAGCATCCCCACCATGGCCATAACGATTCCGCTTTTCTGGATAAAATCAATCTGACGTTGAAAAATCGAGGGCGGGTCACTGTCAAATCCAACAATAAACCCGCCCATCACCTGCAGCCCGCTCCGGTGGATAATGGCCACACTTTCAAGCAGGTCTCTGTTTTTATTCTGGACTTTATGGCATTCGCTCAAAGCGGTTTCATCCGGAGACTCGATACCGATGAACACCGAGTCAAATCCCGCTTTTACCATCATGGTGAGCAGTTCCGGATCATCGGCAAGATTAATGGAAGATTCGGTAAAGAATACACACCCCTTTTTATCACTGCGCCACCGGATCAGCGCCGGAAGCAGGTGATCCTTTAAAAATTTCTTGTTGCCGATAAAATTATCATCCACAAAAAATATGCTGCTGCGCCAGCCCATATTATAGATACAATCCAGTTCCCCAATGATCTGGTCGAGCGTTTTCAACCGGGGCCGATGTCCGAACAATGCGGTGACATTACAGAAGTCGCAGTTAAATGGACATCCCCTGGAGAATTGAACGCTCAAGGAGGCATACTGTTTTATATTCAGCAAATGCCATAAGGGCACCGGAGTTTGACCAAGATCACTGAACCCTCGTGCCCGATAGATCTTTTTCGCCCCCCCCCATTTTTAAGGTCTGATAAAAACAGGGGCAGTGTCAGCTCAGCTTCATCCAGCACCAGGTGATCTACGGTCTCAAATTGCTCAGGTTCGGACGTAAAAAGAGGGCCGCCACAAACAAGAGTGACCGGAAAAGTCCTGCACCGGTCAATAATCCGGCAGGCGGATTCGCGCTGAATCGTCATTCCCCCAATGAAGACCATGTCTGCCCATACGAGGTCCGTGTCGCTCAAACGCTCCACATTGGTATCCACAAGTTTCTTGGGCCATTTTTCCGGCAGCAGCGCAGCCACCGTCAACAGGCCCAGCGGGGGGAAAGCAGCTTTTTTACCGATAAATCGGACCGCATAATTAAACGACCAGAAGGTGTCCGGAATTTCGGGATAAATCAGGAGGATATTCATATTAGAACTCCTTTGTGTAGTCAGCCCTTTTGTTGTCTGAGCACCTGGACAGCATCCATACCCCAGGTCTTGGACACTGTATGGATTCGAATCCGGGGCGGTTCAGATAATAGTGTTTTTATTCCCAGAAGCACACCGAACTGAAGAGATTGGATGTGATTGTTCATGTCTTTTGGGGTTTCCCATTCTTGCAGCAGTGTGAAGTGATTTTTATCGTCAATGTCGTAAAAGGCACAACAACTTATGCAGCCGGGTTCCTTTCTCACCGGTTTCATCAGAGAGAGAAGGGTTTGCAGCACTTCCAGATGTTTTTCCGGATGTGCGTTGAGAATCATTCTTATAATCATCATTCGGGACACCCTCTTAAAATCATGCTGAACTATCTAAATAAACAGACGATTAACCGTGACTGAGGCCTCTTCCCAGAATTGCTTCCGGAGTGCTGTTTTGCTTTTTTTGTTTGCGTTTCTCTTTTGGCGTCAGTTTGGCTTTTTTCTGTTCTTCACGCCTGCCTTTGTCTCGTTTTCCTTTGTCTCCCATAATTTCCTCTCCTGGTTTAAAATCAGTTCTCTTTTTCCATTGCCCCTTTTTCCGCGTTTTCCGGCCATGGCGTATTCGATTCGTTCGATCTTTAATAAGGCAATCATTGTGCCATGGCTATAATATGGAAAATTGTTCTTTGATGATACTGGATTTTAAGGAAAAACACCGGAAGGGAGGGGGATATTTAAAGCTGTTGGATGGCTTCAAATAGGGTTTTATTTGTTCAATTGGTCATATCGTGCCTTTTTACACTCCCATCTCCTGGGTCCCCGGCATGGCCGCATGAGGATCAACAAAACTCATTGGGAATAAAAAGGAACTCGCTCAGGGGGAATAATGCTGAGTTTACGCATGCGGGCACGCAATGTGCTGCGATTGAGGCCAAGAATCTGGGCCGCACTGTTCTTGCCGCTGACTTTCCAGTGGGTCTGTTCAAGCACGCGGATGATATAATCGCGTTCAACCGCCTCCAGGGTTTTTAAATCTTTGCTCAAGTGCCTGTAGGATTTATTAAGATCATCAGCCAGATGGAGTTTAGGGCTTGATGAATTGATCACTGCCCGTTCAAGAACATTTTCCAACTCTCGAATGTTTCCCGGCCAATGATAGTTTAAAAGGGCATTCATTACGTTTTGGGGAATCACCTTGATTTGCTTGCCCAATCTCCGGGAGATTTTATTAATATAAAAATCCGCAAGGAGAGGGATGTCCTCTTTCCTTTCACGCAGCGGTGGAATGGTAATCGGAAAGACATTAAGCCGGTACCACAAATCGCTTCGAAAACGGCCCTTTTCAACCTCTTCCTCAAGATTTCGGTTTGTCGCGGCAATAATCCGGACATCCACCTTAGTGGTGCGCGAATTACCCAACCGTTCAAATTCACCATCTTGAATTACCCTGAGCAGCTTTGCCTGCAATTCCAGGGGCAGTTCTCCGATTTCATCCAGAAACAGGGTGGCGTTGTCAGCAATCTCAAATCGGCCCTTGTGGCTGCGGTCTGCGCCGGTAAATGCCCCTTTTTCATGGCCGAAAAGTTCGCTCTCTATAAGATTGGAGGGCAATGCCGAACAATTTACTTTAATCAGTGCCCGGTTTTTCCGGCTACTGTAGCTATGAATTGCACGGGCCACAAGCTCCTTGCCGGTACCTGTCTCCCCCAGAACCATAACGGTTGTATTACTTTCTGCAATTTGCTCAATTTTGAAGAGCACATATTTAAGCCCGTCACTCTGACCAATAATGCTCTCGTGGTTATGTTCCAGTTTAATCTCATCGTTAAGATACGCGCGTTCATCTTCAAGTTGCTTTTTGAGTACTTGTATTTCCTCAAGGGCTTTTTCGGCAAGTCGATTTTCATGTTCGCTCTTTTGTTTTTCCAGAACAAGTTGAGCGGTCCTTTTTTTAACTAAATCCTCAAGATTCCGCTTATAATATTCTTTTTCAGTCACATCCTCAATAGCCAGTAAAATCAGCTCCAGTTTTTTAAAATCGTTATAAATTCTTCTGGCATTCAGATGCATGATTTTCGGGCCAATAATATCAAAGGAATGTTCCACTTCAAAATCATTGAACACGGTATTTTCAGGGAGGATCGTCTCAAGTAATTCTCTGAGTCTGGGGATATTCCACTGCCCGTTGCCAAGATCATAAATTAAAACCCCTTCCGTCTCTTCTTGCTTCGCACAAAAAGCCACGTAGAAAGCGTGATTTGCTTTGATAATTTTCAAATCAGGATCAAGAATCACGAGCGGTTCACGGACTGAACTGAGAACATTAATGATAATGTCTAAAATTTTTTTTTGCATTCATGAGTCCTAAAATATTTATTGAGTTCTGCCTTGATCTGTCGGGCCGGGCATTCGTTGAATCTGGACGTTCATATTTAACAGTTCCACAGGATCGCCGAATTGAGTGTAAATGGCAACGTCGGCGGCATCTTGACCAAAAGCGATTGCAATACGACCTCCTTTCAGATCAGGTCGCGTCGGATCGAATGTGTACCACCGATTTCCAACATATGCCTCAAACCAGGCGTGTAAATCCATTGGCTCAAGGGACTCAAGGTAACCCACTACCATGCGGGCAGGGATCGACAGCGCTCGGCAGCAGGCAATTCCCAAATGGGCCATATCGCGACAGACGCCTTGTCCAAGCTGATTTACCTCAGAGGCACTTATTATCTGTTACCCGAGTCCCGGCGTATACTGGATCGAATCCCGGATATAATTAACAATGGCATCGCATTGATCGTATCCCAAGAGCCGGTCCGCTGTAACCAATGCGGCCATTTCCGTGAACCGATCCGATTCACAATACCGACTTGGGTACAAGAAAGGCAAAACGTCATCCGGTAAGTGTTGCACTTCGATAAACGGTGCGCCAGGTGCGGTGTCGGATGCCGCAGCGGTTTCAATATCAACGGACGTCCGAACTGAAAAAAAACCGGCTGGTGCAACCAATCTTTGACATAGGTTGCCGAACGAATCAGTAAACTCTACCGCCGGTACACCGGGGGACAAAATATATTCTTCGCGTGTGATCCACTGCTGTCCACCACTGCGGGGGCGAAGCATCAGCAAAAATGGCGTTGGAACCGACATTTTAAATTCAATTAAACAGGATGCGTTTAACCACATGATACTCCTTAACAAATAACCTGATGAGAGAGTATTGCTCAAGGGTAAAACATTGACCTTGAAGCTGTATGCTGAGCTTGGCAAAACAGAAATACTGAGATAAGCCGTAGGATATAAAAAGGCCAATGATGCAAATAGTATCATTGAAATTAGATCCTTGCAACAAAAGTTTAACGGTAAATATAATTTACTTTGGCTCATGTTGCGTTTCAGGGTCTTATTTGACCAAAAGTTCCCTATCGAAATAAAAGAGGCAAGCTATACACAACTATCCCCCCCCCCCCCCCAACTTTTTTGAACTAATAAGATTCTAACAATTTGCTGCTATTCTCAGATTTAAGTAGCCGTACAGAATTCAACCGATCCGACTATGAGATGGGTTAAAAATATGTATTTAACGGTCCAAACACAGAACGTCACTTCAATGCGTTCAG
>JBFXFK010000126.1:0-14716 GCA_050179135.1 Desulfatirhabdiaceae bacterium
GGCGATGGCATCTCCGCGAACAAATTTGTTGGCGCCATCCATTGCCCCGTAATACTCGGCTTCCTGGGAAATCTGCTTTCTTCTGGATTTGGCCTCCTGATCCGTGATCAGGCCGGCGTTCAGATCCGCGTCGATGCTCATCTGTTTGCCGGGCATGGCGTCCAAAGTGAACCGGGCTGCCACTTCTGCAATACGGCCGGCACCCTTGGTGATCACCATGAAGTTGATGATGACCAGAATGATGAATACGATGATGCCGACAATATAATTGCCACCCACCACAAACTGGCCAAACGCCATGATGACTTTCCCGGCGGCATCGGTTCCCTCATTTCCGTGAAGCAGGATCATTCGGGTGGAAGATACATTCAGGGACAACCGGAACAGGGTGGTGACCAGCAGGATGGAGGGAAATGCAGACAGTTCCAGTGGCTTGTGGATGTACATGCCCACCAGAAGAATGATCAATGAAAATGCAATATTGAAAGACAGGAGAATATCCAGTATCCAGGATGGCAGAGGAACCAGCATGATAAGAAGAATTGCGATCACCGCAACGGCCATCAGAATATCGGAATTTTTTAAAATGGCGCTGATTCGTCCGGTCAGCAGCCCGGGTTGGGCGATTTCCATAGTTGTATCACCTTTAACAGAATCCATAAGGCAGAATTCAGAAGTCAGAAGCCAGAATTCAGAATTCAGAGGTTAAAAAAAATCGAAGGGAATTCTGTTACAAGGATAAGCAATTTTTATACCAGTGTCATGCTCCTTTCATCCGGTAAACAAATGCCAGTATTTCTGCCACGGCCCGGTACAGTTCTACCGGTATATCTTTTCCGATTTCCACCGCCTTGTACAATGTCTGGGCCAGAGGTTTGTTTTCAACGATCGGTACATGGTTTTCGGCCGCAATTTCCCGGATTCGCAACGCAATGAACCCCTGGCCTTTGGCTACGACACGGGGTGCGACCATTTCACCCGTTTCATATTTCAGTGCGACAGCCAGATGGGTTGGATTGGTGATGACGACGGCAGCTCCCGGAATGGCAGCCATCATGCGTTTTCTGGACATTTCCATCTGTATGGCCCGGATTCTGGATTTGATTTTGGGATCGCCTTCCGACTGCTTCATTTCCTCTTTGGTTTCCTGTTTTGTCATCCGCTGATCTTTTTCAAACTGCCATTTCTGAAAAACGTAATCGACCACAGCCAGAAAAATCATGGCCAGAACCGTGTACAGACAGATCCGAAAGGAAATTTTCCATATATAATTCAGAATATCAGGCAGTTGAAGCTGAATCAGTTCCGGAATGTGACCGATCTGATCCCGAAGTGCGGCATAACCCAAACCGCCCAGACATCCAATTTTAAAGAGAGCCTTGACCACATCGGCCAGTGAGCGGATGGACAGCAGCCGCTTGATGCCATTCAGCGGATTGATTTTTGACAATTTGGGGATCAGGACTTCCGGTGACAGGGTAAAGCCGACCTGAATTACATTGGCGGCAACTCCGGCAACCAGAACTGCAAAAAAGATCGGAAGAAGGATCAGAAAAAAGTCTGCGGACAGATTCAGGAGAACGTTCTGCATGGATTCCGGACTCAGATGCAGTTGTGCGCTGTTCCCCCAAAATATCCGCATCACCTCCTGAATTTTTTCCGTCATCCAGGCTCCGGCAAAGAACATGGCGCCCATTGCTCCCAGAAGAACGCAGGCGGAAGGCACTTCGCGGCTGGATACGACCTGTCCTTTTTCCCTGGCGTCCCGAATGCGCTTGGGTGTCGCTTTCTCGGTACGTTCCTGTCCACCTTCTTCAGCCATAACGCCTTCTTTCGATTAAAAAAGTGATATGACGGTCAACAGATCCCGCCGAATATCGGAAAACAGAACGGCCATCAGGCGGGCCATCATCGGAAGGGATATTGCAAGAAATACCAACCCGATAAATATTTTAACCGGCATAGCCACCATAAATACATTCATTTGGGGCACGGTGCGCGCAACCAGACCGATCACAAGGGTGGCAAACAGCAGGGACACGATCAGCGGGGCGCCGATCCGCATGCCGACCACAAACATGTCAACGACCCGCTGCATCAGGAATTCAAAAAGGCCCGGAGATGGATTCATGCCAAACGGCGGGATGGTCCGGAAACTGTCAACCATGACCCGGATGATCAGATGATGGCCATCCAGACACCAGAAAATCAGAATGGCTGCAAAATAAATGATCTGGGACATGATGGATACCTGGGTGCTGGTCATGGGATCGATGACGTTGGCAATTGTCAGGCCCATCTGAAACGCCGCCAGTTCTCCGGCCAGTTGGATTGATGCAAACAGTATCCGGATCACCAGGCCCATCATCGCGCCGACCAGAATTTCACCGGACACCCCGATGATAAAGGGGATCAACTCGCCGATAAAAACAAAGGGCTCCGGTTGAAGTGTCTGATGGACCAGCAGGGCGAGTGACAGACACAGACCGATTTTGACCATGACGGGAATGTTGCGACTGTCAAATATCGGAATCATCAGTGTCATCGAACTGACGCGAAGCAGGATAAACAAATACCGCTCGATCTCGGCAAGGGGAAAGGTCAGGCTCAGCATGGAAACCCTGTATCGGTTATCGGATATAATTGGGCAGGTTGGTCAGAATATTCCGGGTGAAATCCATCAGAATCTCCAGCATCCAGGGAAAAAAAATAAGCATGGCGATTCCAACCGCAATCATTTTGGGAATGAAAACCAGTGTGGCCTCGTTGATTTGAGTTGCCGCCTGAAAAATGCTGACCATTACGCCGGCAACCAGTCCAAAAATCAGTGCGGGGCCAGAGATCAGAACGGCCACCCGGATGGCTTCCATAAAAAAACTGGTCACAAATTCCGGCGTCATGGGGGTATCCTTTCGGTTGAAGGTTGAAGGCTGAAGACTGAAGGCTGAAGGGTAGCACGACAGCATTCAGGCAGGGCAGCCCGTCTTCGGGTCTGTAAGAGGGTTTCCCAATATGGAATGGGAGTATCACATCATAAAACTCTTGACCAGGGATCCGACAATCAAATTCCATCCATCAACCAGTACAAACAACATCAGTTTGAATGGCAGGCTGATCATGACAGGCGGGAGCATCATCATGCCCATGGATAGCAGAATGCTGGAAACCACCATATCCAGGATCAAAAATGGTATAAAAATCAAAAAACCAATTTGAAATGCGGTTTTAAGCTCACTGATGATAAACGCCGGAACAATGACGGTAATGGGAAGGTCATTGGGTGAATTGGGTCGTTTCTGACCGGATATTTCCACAAACAGCGCCAGATCTTTTTCCCGGACCTGTTTCATCATGAACTCGCGAAGCGGCAGGATGCCGGCTTCCAGTGCCTTCTCCGGATCCAGTTTTTTATCCAGATACGGCTGAAGGGCGGTTTGGTGGATGGTCTGCCAGACCGGCGTCATGATAAAAACGGTCATAAACAGGGCAATGCCGATCAGAACCTGATTGGGCGGCATCTGCTGGGTTCCCATGGCCTGTCGAAGGAGTGACAGCACGATAATAATGCGTGTAAAGGACGTCAGCATGATCAAAATGGCGGGTGCAATCGACAGAACCGTCAGCAGCAGAAATATTTCGATAACCACCGAGACATTTTCCGCCCCCTTCAGTTGATTGATACCGATATTGAACAGGGGCATTGTTGCTGAGGGGGTTTCGACAGCACTGGCTTCCGGCAACCATACGGTCAAAAATCCGAATACAACTGCAAAAGCGATAAATGTGCCGGCCTGTCGGTTCATCATGGGCAATTCAGGTCGTTCCCCGCTTGAATTTTGTCAGAATATCTGAAAAAATTGGGCTATCCGCAGCTTCCCGGGTCAGGGTTTGTGCGATCAGTTCCGGATCCGTAATTCGGGACAACACCTGCAACCGATCCGGAGTAATACCCAATACCAGCAATGCGCCGGGAATCTGAATCAGGGTCACATGCTGTTTCAGGCCGACATGACAGACAGAAATGACGCGAACCGGCTTTGATCCTTTTCCGATTCGAACCGATCCCGCTCCACCAAGATAGCGCCTGAACAAAAACAGAATGGCAAGCAGAAAGACCAATGCCACAAGCATCTTCAACACGGTCATGGTCAGCCCGGATTCAGGAATCACTTCAGCCTCTCGATCCGTTCCATGGGACTGATAATTTCGGTCAGACGAATGCCATATTTATCATTTACCACCACCACTTCACCTCTGGCGATCAACCGCTGATTGGCCAAGACCTCCAGCGTATCACCGGCAACCTTGGAAACTTCAATCACCGATCCCTGACCCAGCTTGAGAAGGTCGTTGATCACCATTTGTGTGCGTCCCAACTCGACTGTAATTTCCAAAGGAACATCCAGAATGAAATCCATATTTCGGGTCGGTTTATCGGAACGCTGTCTGCCATCCGCGGCCCCGCCGGTCTGGGGCGATACGGCTGGATTCCCTCCGGTTTGGGCTGCATTTGAATCAACATTTGCCATGTCAGGTCGTTTCTCCTTGAGACAACATCCTGGTAATCTCAATCGCGCGGTTTCCCTTGGCTACTCCGGGAAATCCATTGAATTTGCAGATATTTCCGATTCTGATAACAACCGGATCATCTGGTCCGACATTCAGCCTCAACACATCATTCACATCCAGATTGAGCAGATTTCGAACAGACTGAACCGTTCTTCCCAATTCCGCAACCAGCTCTACCGGTGTTTCATCCAGCAGGTTTTCCAACTGGTGACGCCAGGCATAAGCCATATCTTTTTCCCGAAGGTATTTGGTGGAAAGTTTTTCCTTTATCGGTTCCAGCATCAGATAAGAGATGCACATGTACAGGCTGCCGGTGAATTCTTTTCCAATAATCGAAAAAACAATGATAATCACCTGATCACTCGGATTGACCATATGAACAAACTCGGATTTGGTCTCTGTTTTTTTCAGGGATGTTTTCACTGGAAAGACATATTCCCAGGCTTTTTCAAAACTGGTCAGGGTTTCAATGGCAAATTTGCCCAGCATGCGCTGTTCAATCTGGGTAAAATCCCTGGACTGGCTCAGGGGTTTGCCATCTCCCCCGAACATGCAGTCAATGAGTGAAAACGCCAGATCAGACTCAACCGCCAGCAGCGCGGAACCAATCAGGGGTTCCATGGAAAAAATATTGAAACTGGTCGGGTTTGAAAAGGCTTTGATGAATTCTCCAAATTTCACCATTTCCGTCGATACCAGCTTGACTTCAATGCTTCTCTGAATCATCGATGAAATGGCCCCCTGCAATAATCCGGAGAATTTGTCATACACCTCGCCCAACGCAAAAAACTCGTCGCGCATCATGATCCGCTGGAGAGTCAGATCATAGGGTACAACCTGCGATCCCTGTTTTTTCTCTGCGCTGAGATCGACCTCGCCCTTGGCCATTGCCCCAAGCAACGCATCAATTTCATCCTGGGATAAAATCTGGTCAGCCATGGGTGTTCCTGTTACTGGATAACAAATTCTGTAAAAAAGATGTTCTTGACGCTGCCATTGCCGGCCATTTCATTCAGTTTGGCCATCAGTTCGGTTCGAAGCGCATGTTTCCCTTCCGTGGTCTGCAGCTCATCCACCTTTTTGTTTGGCAAAATCATCAAGATGATATCCCTGACCTGGGGAAGCCTTGGGGTCAACTGCTCGGCAATCTTTGGGTCGCTTAATTCCAGCGTCATGGTTACCCGCAAATACCGTTTGCCTCCCTGATCCGAGAGATTGACAATAAAACTGTCAAGCGGGAAAACCGGACCAATTGAAGGCTTTTGCGCCTGAATTTCAGACTGAACGGCTCCAGCCTCCTTGGGTTTATCGAGGGAGGACAGTTTTGTCCAGAGCATGAAAAATCCCCCGGCAATGACACCCAGCACCAGAACGGCCACACCGGCGATGATGATCAGATTTTTTTTTGACATGATAGGGTTACTTCTCCATTTCCACAATGATACTCACCCGTCGATTCTTTTCCCGTAATTCAGGCGAATCATTTGAATTGACCGGGCGTGATTCGCCATATCCGGCCACAGAAAACCGGCCCGGATCCATTTTATGGCAGTCGAGGAAATACTTCAGAACGTGAACCGCCCGGGCAACCGAAAGTTCCCAATTGGAAAGAAAACGGGTATTCTGAATGGGGGTATTATCGGTATGGCCTTCAATACAGATATGACCGGGCATCTTTTGAAGCATTGTCGCAATCCTGTCCAGAACCGGATAACCGTCGGAATTCAGTTCCGGCGAACCGATCTGAAACAATATCCGGTCCGCAATCGTTATATATAATTTTTGAGCACTCTGAACAATAGATACATCGGGATGATTGAATATTTTTTTTTCAGGTGATGTTTCCGCATCCGGTTTCCGGGTCGATGCATTGCGGGTTTCGGGTGAATTGGTCTTGGCGGGTCCTGCAATCCCAAGCCGTTTCCCTTCTTTCAGAACTCCGAGTGCACTTTGAGCGGACTGAAGAAACTGTCCCGACTTCTGGCCGTTCATCTCGCTCATGGCAAACAGGAGAACAAAAAAAACCATCAGCAGGGTGATCAGGTCATTGAAGGTTGTCAGCCATATGGGACTGATCCGTTCAGTTGAATCCATTGATCCGGCTTTCTTCTGTCTGGATTTCTTAATCATGGCGCATTTTCCCGGCGGGTATCCGAAGGCATCAGATACACTTCCACCCGTCTGTTTCCGGCCCGATTATTATCTGAATCATTGGCGTACAGGGGGCGGAATTCACCAAAACCAACAGCAGAGAGACGTTCAGGAGAGAGTTCCACGGACTGCATGATAACCCGCATCACATTGATGGCTCTGGCTGCGGACAATTCCCAGTTGGATGGGAACTGCCCGCTTTTGATTGGAACATTATCGGTATGCCCTTCGATTCGGATGTGGCAGGGATAATCTGAAATAATCGAACAAACTTTCTGTAAAATCAACTTTGCATCGGGAAGAATATCTGCATAACCGGATTGAAATACAATGGAATCTGAAAAACGCATCACGACGCCGGCTTCTGATGCCGATACGGTTATGGCGCTGTTCATGTTCAGACCCGTAATGATCTGCTGAATATCCCGATGAATGCCGGCCATATGACTGCGATAATCGATCATTTCCGGAGCTTCGGGAAGAATGACTTTATTGGATTCGAATCGTTTTCCACCGGATAGAATATTGGGTTCTGTCGAAAAGGATTTGAGAAATCGGGAAATTTTGGACGATTCCATCATGGAAAATGAACTCAGCATGATAAAAAAACACAGGAGCATCATGATAAAGCCGGAATATGTCACCTGCCACCGGTATTTGTCAATTCGTGAACCGGATGCATCCTGATGTTTTGATTTTTTGGGGTTCATGCGCCAGAGTCCGTATGAATGGATCGATATTCCGGATAATTCAGTGATTTGTCATTGATCTTGACCTGGCTTTTGGGAGAGAGAAAGGCAATCAGTTTTTGCTCGACAATGCGATGGTTGTCTCCGGACTGAACAGACAGAATGCCCTCCAGAACCATCTCTTTGATCAGCATTTCCTGTTTGCTGCGGATTTTCAGTTTCTCGGCAATCGGCATGAACAGCAGGTTTGATAACAGAGTTCCATAGAATGTGGTTAACAGTGCGACAGCCATGGGCGCACCAATCAGACTGGGATCAGACATCTGACGCAGCATCTGCACCAGGCCGATGATGGTGCCCAGCATGCCGATGGCCGGTGCAAATGATCCCATTGTGGTAAAAATATCGGCGCCCAGTTTGTGGCGTTCGCCAATGTAGGCGATTTCCGTGCTGAGCACATTTTCTATGGCGCTGGCTTCCATGCCATCGATGGCCATTTGAATGCCTTTTGCCAGAAATGAATTTTTGATTTCCTTCAATCTGGATTCAAAAGACAGGATACCGTCTATTCGGGTTTGTTTGGCAAAATCCACCAGTATCGGAATGATGGACATGGGGGTCTGAGATCGGTGCAGAAATGCATTTTTGGCAATGCCGACTACACTCAAAACCTCCGAAAGCGGGTATGCGACCAGCGTCGCGCCCATGGTACCCCCAAAGACGATCATCAGGGACGGATAATCCAGAAACCAGATTCCTGAACCACCCATCAAAATGGCGCTGACCACCAGGCTTCCAGCGATCAGAATTCCAATCAGTGTTGTGATATCCACGAGTTGTTCTCCTGCATAGGGTCAATATCGGACAGACTGTCAAATGGCTGAGATGTTTCATGCCTGACTATCCGGTGAAAACTAATGCAATCGGGATGCCATTGAAAATGGGGTGGTGTTACATCCATGCCGGAGCAGTGCGAATGCCTATCCGAACAGGTTGAAAAATCGTCTTGTATCGGATAGAAAGGGGATATAATTTATTTATTTGGTGCGGGACATGCTTCAAAACAGCGTCAAATTAATCGGGCGAATGTCAATGGTTTGACGTTCGCCCAATTCTGAAAGCCGCTGGCGCCATGAATATGGCTAATTGAGAACGCGGGCAAACTGTTGAAGAATTTCGGATGACAGCCGGTTCTGATAAATTGTTTTATGATAATCGATAATTCGTTTTGACAGCTCTTCAACAGGTTCCTTGACAATCAGTCTGTCCTGGTTGGCAAATGTAATCAACGTATCCGGAGTTGCCTGAACGGTTTGAATCTGCTCGGCGTTGACCACCATTTCGATGTTGTTAAGCCGGGTTACCCTGATCATGAGCCATCCCCCCTATCGTTTGAGGTTTACCAGTTCCTGAAGGATTTCGTCACTGGTTGTGATGACCTTGGAATTGGCGGAAAATGCCCGTTGCGCCACGATCATGTTGACAAATTCTTTGGCCAGATCCACGTTGGACATTTCCAGTGTGTTGGGTGTGACGGCCCCCAACCCGAATGTTTCCGGTAATCCAAACGTTTCCGGAAGACCCGGGGTAATTTTGGTATACAGATTTCCGCTCATTTTGGCCATGGATGACTTGTCGTTGACATCGCACAGGGCAATCTGAAACAGGGCGACTTTTTCACCAAAATTGGGGTCAGCCGGATCTTTGACAACACCATAGTACACGCCGTCCTCATCAACTGTGATATCCTGATAAACTTCCGGATCAATGGTGATGGGCACAAGTCCGGCTGCCGGATCTGCCGGCGGATCCACGCCAGCGGGAATGGCATAGCCCTGAACCATATACCCTTCCGGATTGACCAGATTTCCTTCCTCATCAAAATCAAATTCGCCTGCCCGGGTATAGAACTGCTCACCATCATCAGTCTGTACAATAAAAAATCCTTTGCCGCTGATGGCCATGTCATAGGGATTGGTCGTCCGCTCCAGAGTTCCCTGACCCCAGTTATAGTTGACATCCGACAACAGAACGCCGCTGCCGATTTCCATGCCGGTATAACCGGCTGCCGATTTATTAATCAGGTTGTCAAAGGAGATTTCGGTACTTTTAAATCCCGTGGTGTTGACATTGGCAATATTGTCACCAACGACCGACATCTTCTGGGTGTTGGCATTCAGGCCTGATATGCCTGAATATAGAGAGCTGATCATGGGGCATCCTCCTGTTTAAGGTTCTATCGTTAAAAAACATTTTGGTATTGAGTATCAAAAAATGAAAACGGCTCATTTTTATGCACAGAGGCGATCAAGCCCCTGTTCCGGATATCACTCCCAGGTTACCGGTTCCCCGGTTTCAGAATTTGATCCGGAAGCTGATTCTGCTGTCGAGTCCACCCAACCGGATTCTCCTTCTCCTCCTCCTCCTCCTCCTCCCTCTTCCATTTCTTCGACAGCCATGATTGCAGAATATGGAATCTCGATATCCTCTGCCATCAGATAGGTATTCCCGTCATGATAGGATACGCCGGTTATTTCTTCTTCAATATATGCCGCGGTCTCCATGGTTTCGCCATCTTCATTTTCTGCCGATACGGTAAAGGAATAAGTTCCGGCAGATACCGGATTTTCATTTTCATCGGTTCCATCCCATGTAACCGTATGTTCCCCTGCAGCCATTTCGCCTGGCTCAAGTTCTGTAATAAATTCACCCAGCTTGTCGTATATTTTGATATGAACGGCTGCCGCATTCTCGGCAAGTTGGAACTGGATGTCATGACTTTCGTTGAATTCCACTTCAAACATACTGCCGTTGGCCCTGACGGTTTTTCCGATAAAATTCATTGCCTGGGCATTGTTGATCGACTGTTCAAATAGTTGAATGATTTTAAGGTTTTCATTGACATTGCTCATTTGCTCCAATGCGCTGAACTGCGCCAATTGAGAAACGAATTCCGTGCTTTCCGCCGGATTCAACGGATCCTGATTCTGCAACTGGGTTACCAGAAGCGTCAGAAAATCATCTTTACCCATCGTGGTGGAATCACTATCATATAACATGTTTGTTGGTGATGTGGTGGCGCCGATACCTGCGACAGTCATGATTTACCATCCTTTTCAATCATGCAAAACAGCTTAACTTACGATCACTGGGCAAAACCGGAACCGGCGGGTTTGTGTCAGAGAGTTCCGTGGTTTCCGGTTCATCTTCATCATTAATGTATGCAAATGACGTGCCATTTTTATCCTGTTGGGTTTCGGCATGTCCCTGGCGGCCGGACTGTGAATAGGTGGATTCCGGGTTGAATATATCGACATGAACCGTATCGATTTCCATGCCTTTCCGCTGCAGCTCAACCCTGAGCTGACCGATCTGATTTTCGATGACATCCTTGACCTGGAAGTTTTCCGCCGTAATTTTTAATGAAATCTGATTATTTTCCGATGAAATCTGAAGCGTCAGATTTCCCAAAGATTCCGGTTTCAGTTCGATCCGAATTTGTGAATGCCCGTCAATCAGTTTTATTGAGGCATGATCCACAATTTGACGTATTACCGGGAGTTCCAATTGCTTTGAAACAGAATTTCGGTTTTCCGGTATGGAACTGGTTGTATTTGTAATTTTAATTTCGCTATTCGCATCCCTGGTCTGGGTAACATGATCTGAAAACTTCACTTCCTGGATAAAATCATCCGTGTTTTCCAGGTTGGGCATATTCCGGTTTTGTGCCGGATTGTATTCCTTGACCACATTGGCGCCACCCGATTCTGTTTCGGAATTTTCGGGGTTAGTCCCTTTGAATTTTAATTCCGATAATTCGGATGATTTCTCTTGAAAGGTCTGATGCAACAGTGTTTGACCATTTTGGCTGTTCTGAAAGTCTGATGCAGTTGTTGCAGGTTTCGTTTGGACCATGATCCCATTATCGCCTTCATCCTGGATAAAATCTGCCGACAGGGAAGCCTGTTGAAATGTCCGGCTGTTTTTTTCAGGCAACCTGCCGGATAAGGATTCTGGTTGTGTAATGGCCTGTAAACCCGGATTGAGACCGGATGATTCAGATTTTTGGATAGTCGGAGCATCGATGAATGGCGTTTTGTTTTGGACCATGATGTTATCAGGGCCTTCATCCTGAATCAAATCCGCCAACAGGGATAAAGGGTGTTGCATTCTCCCACTTTTTCCAGACAATTTTTCAGAGATGCCAACCGGATATTCCATAATCTGAAAACCATCTGTAATAACGGTATCCATATCTCCCCGGGTTATGGCGATACGATCGATCAGGGACATATCGGATACAGGGGCTGCATTCAATGGCCAGATGGTCTGCGGATTGATCAGTTCCAGCGAATCCGGTTCCGTTTTCTTTTTCTGCTTGGGCCAGTGACTATCCTGTGGTGCCTCATTGGGTACCGTTTCATCCGAACATTTTTTCCCATCGCCCGGATCGCGTTCAATTCGGGACAAGACATCCGAAAACTGTTTTAACCAGTCTGCAACAGAATTGTTGAATTCATCATCATTCTGGCTCCGATTCGACAGGGTTTTTCCCATGCTATCGAACTGGCCTTTGGGATTGATTTTTGTTGAAAGAAATGAATTTTCCTGAATCACGGCTGTTTCCCTTTATTCAAACTGTTACAGACAAAACCCTTGGCTCACAGAGGCATTGCCCTGCATTCACTATTCGTTTCCGAGCGCCAGGCAGAGCTTTTTTCATGCGAACATCAGGATTGAATGAAGTCATTTTTTTCAAAGCGGCATACAGCAGCCTCATCCAGAAGATTCTGCTCCAGCTTCCGCTCTTTTTCCCAATAACATTTTTGACTTTTTTCTTTCAGTTTTTCCAGCATCTTCCGTTTTTTTACGGCCTCGATAAGCTCCAATCGCTTCTGGTCCAGTTGCGTTTCGGCCTGTTGAATCGTCTCTTTCTGAGTCCGGATGAGAGACACCATTCCGTCCAGATAGTTCATATACAGAACCTGTTCTGAAACAGTGATCCCGTCATTCTGTTTTTGTTGAATTTCATTCAGCACCCGCTTTTGATCGCTTTCCAATTGTTTCAGAGTCTGCTGTTCTTCAAAAAGCGTGCGACTGAAAACAGCCATCTCCTTATGAATTTTTTCCTCCTGATGAATTCTTTGATTCAACAGGGTTTCAAACGCAAATGGGGGCATCCGTATTATTTATCCTCGGCAAACAATGCATCAAGCTGTTTGAGACTCTGGTTATAATCGACTTTTTCGTCCATATCCTGCTGAAGATAGCGGTTGATGGCCTCGATCATTTTGATGGCCCTGTCAATTTTTGGATTGCTTCCCATGACATACGCACCGATATTGATCAGATCTTCGGCTTTTTTATACGTTGCCAGAAGGGATTTCATCATGCCGGCCTGTTCCCGGTGAGATACTGCGACAATATCATTCATTACCCGACTGATACTGCTCAGCACATCGATCGCCGGATAATGATTCTGCATGGCCAGATCCCGTGTCAATACAATGTGCCCATCCAGGATCGACCGAACCGCATCGGCGATGGGTTCATTGTGATCGTCTCCTTCAACCAGAACCGTATAGAGACCGGTTATGGTTCCTCTGCCGGAAGATGTCCCGGCCCTTTCCAGCAGTTTGGGGAGTAGGGTAAAAACCGACGGCGTATATCCCTTTGAGGTCGGCGGCTCTCCGAGCGCCAGCCCGATTTCCCGCTGCGCCATTGCAAATCGGGTGACCGAGTCCATCATCAGATTGACATGGCAGCCCATGTCCCGAAAAAATTCGGCTATGGTCGTCGCCGTAAATGCGGCGCGCAGACGAATCAACGGCAGATGATCCGATGTGGCCACAATGACAACCGATCGTTTCAATCCCTCTTCTCCCAATTCTTTCTGAATGAATTCGTTCAGCTCTCTCCCTCTTTCACCAATCAGGGCAATCACATTGACATCTGCGGATGTTCTTCTGGCAATCATCCCCAGTAAAACGCTTTTGCCAACCCCTGATCCGGCAAATATGCCCACGCGCTGACCACAACCAACCGTCAGCAGGCCATTGATTGCCCGTATTCCCAGATCCAGCGGTGTCGTAATCCGATTTCTGGTCAGCGGATTCATCGGCTCGGCGTAAATGGGATATTCCACATCGCAGAGAATCGGTCCTTTTCCATCGATGGGCTCGCCCAGCCCGCCAAGAACGCGTCCCAGGAGTTGCTTGCCGACCGGAATACCGGCTTTTTTCTGACTGGAAACCACGCAACTCCCGGGTCCAATACCCCGGATATCCTCAAGCGGCATCATTAACACCCGCTTGTCCCGGAAGCCCAGAACCTCTGCTTTCACCCGTTTTGCAGAAGAATCCTTTGGATAAATATAACATTCGCTGCCCAATATTGTGGCCGGCCCCAGCGATTCAGTGACCAGGCCCACCACCTGGGTGACCCGTCCGTTTGGCTGAATTGGGGACGATGTCTCGATAATCTGATGGAAACGGCTCAAATCCATGGCAATTGGTCCTGATATGATGACGCGGTTATTCATCCGGTGTTTTCAAATTTCTGAAGTTGTCAAGCTCCTGTTCAAATGCTTCCTCAAGAACCGCAAGTTGGGATTGAAGCCGCGCATTCAAATCACCGGACAGCGTTTCAATCATGCAGCCACCTGGTTCGATAGCGCCATCCGCCACCAGCACCACCTGATCGGAAATTTTTAAATCAAACCGTCCCTGGCGAAGACATTCGGATTCTGTTGGATGAATCCGTATGCGAACGATTTCAGTCCCATCGGTTTTTCCCAAGGCTGTCCGCATCACATTCAATAAAACATCCGGATTTATGGCAGGCTCGCAGGCGATAATTTTTCGGGTCATGGCGATCGCCAGCTTTACCGCTTCTTCCTGAGCCTCGATATAAAGCTGTTTTTTAAAGTCTTCGACATCCTCAATTGCCCGGTTAAAGAGTTGAATGATGGGGTCAACCGTCTGTCGACCATCTTTCAAGCCCTGATCATAACCGGCCTTTTTCCCTTGGGCTGTGCCTTTTTTAATGCCATTTTGGGTACCCTCCTGAAGCCCTTTTTCATAGGCGTCTGCTTCTTTCTTCTGGGCTTCTTCCATCAATTTATTGATGATTTCAGTGTGGACATCTTCAGGTTTCAAGGTGTCTTCCCGGGAATGTGCGATCTTCAGGTCTTTTCCCTTGGGCATCTGCAGGGTGTCCGCCTGAAATCCGGTCGATTGAATATCTGTGTCTGAATTCACAAATATCCGCTTGATCTTGTCCGGCCGGGCATCATTTTCGATTTGAGA
>JBFXFK010000127.1:0-14543 GCA_050179135.1 Desulfatirhabdiaceae bacterium
GGAGAGATCACAGGCGGACCGCCTCCCCTCAAAAAAAGTGATCGATCCAGATTTCTTGAGCAGCTCGACAACATGATCCAATCCATCCGTCGTCAGCATCCGGTTTGACCCGCCGGCACCCAACAGGAACAGGTGAACCGTCTCATTCACTGACCCGCAAGGCCTTTCGTGCCCTCAGATTGATTTCCAGTTTTTCAAGGGCCAGCCTGATCGCGTCTTTGGCTTTTTCTGACCGGGTCAGATAATCGGTGAAATAGCCCCGGATCTCATCCGGCCGGTACATTCCGGCCGATGGAACAATGGACGTGATGAGTCTTTCATGAAGGAGCGGATGAAACGTTTCAATGGTTGGCAGATTGGCCGTGTACCAGTTCCACAGCAGGGGTATCGCTGACGGGTTGGCCGCCATGAGCACGATGGGAATAAACTGATTCCGGGCCGGAACCCGGGCGATGACATAGTCCAGGGCTTTGGCAATGACCGGTTTTTCAGAAAAACATCCCAAAGCGGCCAGAACATTCACCCGTTCCTGCTCACTGGCAGATTCCCGGTATCGCTTTTCCAGCCATCCAAAAGCCTGTTCGCCTTCTGTCAGAGCACCGATCTGCATGACGCTTTTCAATATATCCGGACTGACGGATTGGCCAGCCTTGAGACGCGCAAACTGGCGACGCCCAAAATCGGCTGTTCCCTGAGAACCGGCCAGGGCGGCCTGCCACAGGACCTGGTCGCGCAGAATTGCGCGGGTATATGCCTCATCCGGATGCGGTTCGTAACCGATCCGATTCAGAATGGATTCGAGCCGCAGGATGGTCACCCTGGAAATCTGCCCGCGACCGTGTTCCAGCACCAGGAAGAGATGGAAAAGTGAATCGGCGATGCTGACCAGGGGTAAAAAACTGTCTTCATCATCATAATGGCTCAGAAAGTCCAAATAGGCTTCAAGGCCCATATCCCCGCGGGTCAGCAGGGCATACATGTCTGCATGCAGTCCCCAGCGATCCTCCGGAGAAAGGGTTTTGTTCCGGATGGCCGTCCCCAGCGCCTTCAGATTCGCAGCATCCTGATATTTGACCCGGTAACAGCCTGTTTGACCGGCATTGATTTTATAAACTGCCGTATCCTCCGGCAGATCGATCGTCTGAAGGGGTTTGTCAAGGATCATGCTCAGGCGGGTCGGGTCTCCGGTGCCTGAAAAGGCCATGATCGTTACGGGCACAATCCAGGTTTGGGTAAAATTGTTTGGAAGATACGTGAACCGGTGCTGGGCGATCGTCAGTTGCCGGCCCGTGCAACTGACTTCCAGAAGCGGAAACCCGGGCTGTTCGATCCAGCTTTTCATGATTCGGGTCACCGGTTGATCAGAGACACTTTCAAAAGCTTTCCAGAGATCCCTGCTGTCGGCGCAGGCATATGCATGTGCCCGGAGATACTGGCGCAGCCCCTTTTGGAAATGATCCTCTCCGATGTATCCGTGAATCTGCCTCAGGATGCTGCCGCCTTTGCTGTAGATGATCGGCGCAGTGCTGGAATTGATGACGACATGTTCTCCGCCGGGGATTTCAATGGGAAAATTTTCAGTCAGGGCATCCCGGGCCATGGCAACAGCGGTCTGGCCATAAAGGAACTGGTCCCAGATTCCCCAGTCCGGGTGATACTGGTCCACGACGCCATAAGCGAAATATGTGGCAAAACTTTCATTCAGCCAGAGATATTTCCAGTCGGAAGGGGTGACAAGGTTTCCGAACCACTGGTGAACGATTTCATGCGCGACGATTTCACAGATTCGGCCTTCTCCGGATCGTGACGTGATCCCTGCATACCGCAGCAACAGATTTTCCCGAAAGGTGATGGCCCCCCAGTTTTCCATGGCGCCAAAGGCAAAGTCCGGAATGGCGATCAGATCCAGCTTGGAAAACGGATACGGGATGTCAAAATATTTCTCGCAGAATGCAAGGGCCCTGGACCCGAAATCCAGGCCAAAATCGGCATGGGGCTCCATTCCGGGCAGTGTCAACACGCTGACCCGCTTTTCACCAGCTTTTTGGACCCGTTTAAAATCACCCACTCCCCAAAATACCAGATAGGTGGACATTTTTGGGGTGGTCTCAAACAGAACGCGCTGCCTGCCGTCATCACGGATCTGCACAGCTTTGATGGCCGCATTGGAAATGGCGGACATCCCGGCATCCACGACCATTTCGATGTCAAAAGAGGCTTTGCAGGACGGATGATCCATGCACGGAAAGGCCCGCCGCGCATCGCTTTCCTGAAACTGGGTGATGGCGACAAACCGGCGGCTGTCCCCATGCGGATAGCTGCTGCGATAGAATCCGGCCATTCTGTCGACAATTTGACCCTGGTAGGTGATGACCAGTTGGATTTGTCCGCTGGTGGCAGCAGGCAGACGGATGTGGATTTTTTCACTGGCAGAGTCAAGTGACACCGGACATGGCTCCAGGACGTTCCCCTGCCGGATTCCGCAGGTGATAATGGTCAGATCCAGGGCGTTCAGTTCGATGACATCAACAGCGGAGCCGGTTTGAAACGTTATCTCCACGGTTCCGTCAAACCGGAACCCCTCAAGGTCCGGCTTCAGAAAAATTTTGTAGTGGTTGGGACGAATATCTGACATGAATTCCTCCAGAGTGCCGACGGACATCAGCAAAAAAAGATTCATAAGGTTAGTGGAAACAGATGAATCCAGCGGATACCGGATTTTGAAAGCTATCGCGGGATTTCAACACTCCTGAACAGCCCCTGTTTTATGGGCAATTGAACTGTCACACGGGTCCATATCCCCTGTTCGCTTTCCATTTTTATGCTCCCGCCATGAAGTTCGATGATTCGTTTGGCAATGGTCAGGCCCAACCCGGAGCCGCCGGTCTGAAGGGATCTGGATTTTTCCTGCCGGTAAAACTGATGAAATACCTTGTCAATTTCTGATTCGGCAACGCCCGGACCCGAATTGGATACCGTTATCATAACACGATCATCAGATTGGATGCACGCCACATCGATTCGTCCGCCGTCAACATTATATCGAACCGCGTTGTCCAAAATATTGGAAAACGCCCGGGTCAATTTCTCCTTGTCACCGGCGATGATGATGTCATCCGGAAAATGCACATCCATGTGGATATTTTGGGCAGTTGCCAGAAATCGGTAGTCATCTGCCAAAAAGGTCATAATCCCGGATAAATGAACCGGCTCTGGCGTGACGGTATCCAGAATTTCCAATGCGGACAGGTTCAGCATGTCTTTGACCAGACGCTCCATTCGTAAAACCTGTTCCTGTATCCGCAGCAGGCTCTGGCAGGAATCGTGGGGCAGGCTGGGGATATGGGACGGATAAATCTCGTCGATGGCCAGCCGCATGGTGGTCAGCGGCGTTTTGAGTTCATGGGAGGTATCGAACAGAAAGTTCCGCTGCCGGATAAACGAGTACTGAAGCCGGTCGAGCATTCGATTGATCGTGATGGCCAGATCATTGAATTCATCCTGACCCGGGCCAACCGGTATTCTCTGATCCAGATTTTTATCCGTAATTTTTCTTGTCAGATCTTTCATGGCGCCGATCGGTTTCAAAATCCGGCCGGCCACCAGATGGCTGATGACAATCAACGCCAGGCTGGAAAACAGGAGTCCGGCGGCAAGACTGAAAACAAGCTCCCATATCTCTTCATTCAGTTTTTCCATGGGACGGCCGATTTGAACAAAAAAGTTTTTTCCGTCAAACGGCATCTTGAAACTTCTGACTCGAAACGTCACTTTCCGATGACGACTCCGTCCCGGATCAATGTGTTCGGGCGGGATGACGGCAATCGTCGTGTCACCGGATCCCGGTTCAAGTGTCGGAAGCATGATTCGTTCGGCCATCTGCGACCGGAACAGAACACGGTCCAAGCCCTGTTCCCGAATCGTGATCCAGTATGAACCGGTTTCGTTTTTCCGGTGAATCATGGAGCCGGATTCCGGAGCCGTCCGGTTTGTCATGTTCATGTGAAGGGCCCGAATGGCCTCTTCCTCCAGATCCGAATCCATCACTTCAAACGGTTGTTCGATCAGCTCCAGAAACACGACAACCGAAAACAGCAGGCTGGTAATCAGGCCGGTTCCGGCAACAAACAGGGTGATCCGTTTCTTGACCGTCATTCTTCAGAATCCCGGATAACATAGCCCACACCGCGAACGGTTCGGATGATTGTGCCACGGCTGGAATCCCCGATCTTTTGACGCAGATTTCTGATGTGTACATCCATGACGTTTGACATATTGAAGGGATCGAAGTCATCGCCCCATACATGTTCAGCCAGGCTGATGCGGGATACGACCCTGTTTTTGTTGTACAGAAGAAATTCAAGAATGGAAAATTCCCTGGGAGTCAGTTCGACCGGATTCCCGCTTTTCGAAATCTTTCGGCTGATGGTGTCAAGCTGTAAATCCATTGTCTTCAGAACCGGTTCCGCCTGGCTGCAGGATCGCCTGAGCAAAGCCCGAATGCGTGCCTGCAGTTCATCCAGGGAAAAGGGTTTGGCCAGATAGTCATCCGCCCCCAGATCAAGTCCCCTGACCTTGTCACCGACATCGCCTTTTGCCGTCAGCATCAGAACTGGCGTCTGGATTCCTGCCTTCCGCATTTCGCTCAGAACCGCCAATCCATCGACCTTGGGTATCATGATATCCAGAACGACCAGATCGAAAAGGGTCTGAAACAACCGGTCAAACGCCTCCTCACCATCCCTTGCCGTTTCAACCGTATACCGCTGCGTTTCAAAAAATTGTCGCAACTGGTTGAGCAGGGACACTTCATCATCGACAATCAAAATCCGCATAGCCGGAAAACCTCCATGGTCACACCATGCTTTTATCGTGAAAATGCAAAAAAGGTATCAGGTGTCAGGGTTCAGGGTGCAGGTTAAAATCGGAAATAATCATTTTCATGTCTGGGGGTGAGCAAGCCCCTGATCATGAGGGTTTACCGTGAAAAGACTTTTTAGCAGGGCGTGAAATGGTGCCGCCCTGTAGAGACGCAATGCATTGCGTCTCCACCCTTACGCCTGCGATTCCTTCTAAAGACTTGAAAGCGCCCTGTTCAGGGCTTCGGCCTGCCACAAACTGGTCCAATCATCCCGGAATGGTCTCAGAAGAAGGCAGCCATTCCAGAGTTCCTTATCGACCAAAGGCAGATTTTCAGAAACAAAAACAACATATTGGCCTGGATTGTGTTCAAGCCAGTCTTCAAGCTGTTGCCTGCTGTCAAGGCCGACAACCGTGTCAAGCCTGCCGGAAAACTGAAACTGTATTGCATATTTTTCGGGATATACGGCTACTGTTTTGCCGGACTGCTGTATGGCTGCCATCCTTTCGGCCATAGGCGAAACATCATAATACAACATCGTTTGCCGATAAAAAACAATATGCAACATAATGATTAAAAACACCATGGCGGCACAACTTGCCGATATGGCATGAGCGATATTTTTCTGCGGAATGCCGAGAAATATAACCGCCGCGATGACGCAAATAATCGGCCAGACCACCGGGCGATCCATAAATGGCGCCCAATCGGGCCAGTAAACTGTCAAAAAAGGTGCGATAATTAAAAAAGCGCCAACCAACAGATACAACCCGGTCAGGATATATGCCTCTGCACGTACCCGGGAAGGGGTTGCGCCCAAATGCCGGGAAACCAGCAACGCCAAAGGCGGCAGTAGCGGAATCAGGTAATGAATCTGTTTCCCGCTGACCAGGGAAAGCAGAATAAACCCGGGGAGGCTCCAGCTCAGGCAAAATTTCGAGGCATGGTCCAGGTTTTGCCTGGAAATGCAGGGAATCCGCCAGGACCATGGCAGAACAGCCAGCATCAACATGGGAACATACCACCAGAAGGGGCGTTGGTGCGCAAATGATTTTATCATACGACCGGCAGTTTGGCCCCACAAAATGGCATCCGCATATGCAGCTCCGCCGAACCGGGCCGCCGGCAGTACCCATAGCAGCGCCATACCAATCCCAACCAACAGGGCGCCAGACAACCCGCCATACCATCGCCACCATGAAACCGGTCCGCTGTCTCTGGTCCACCATGGCGCCAGAATCCCCGGAGGCAGAACAAACAACAGGACAATCGGCCCCTTTGTCAGGATACCGCCGCCAATACCAGCGGCCAGCAGCAGCCAGCCGTAACGTTTTTTTTCAAAGCCCGCCGAAAGAAGCCCGAAAACAGATACCAACACAAAGAAACAAAGCATCATATCGAACATGGTCATGGTTGTCAGGACTGCCCACAGCGGCATGCTCAACAGGACAAATGGGGAAATACTGCCAACCATAGCATCGTCGGGCCAGAGCCTTCGGGCCAGACGGGCGGTCAAAAACAGGTTGAGCAAACCGAAAAACGGTCCGGTCAACCGCGCGCTCCATTCATTGACACCCAGGAAAAACCATCCCAGGTGGATGAGATAAAAAAGAAGCGGTGGCTTGTCACTGTAGGGATGTCCATTGATCTGGGGAACCCAGAAATTGCCGCCATGCCACATGTCCCAGGCAACCGAAACATACCGGGTTTCATCGATCGGCATGAGGGGGCGAAAATAAAGTGATGTGAAAACGATGGCCAGCCATAAAAAGATAACCTTTGCGGCAGTACTGTCTTTCATGGCCTGACCCTGATCTGTTTTTCCCGGTTTAAAAAATGGATGTTGCGCAGATAAATGAAACAGCCGGTACTTTGCCCCATAATAAAGACCGGGTCCCGGCGGTAGATGGCATACGCCAACAGAATCACGCCGCCGCCAAGGCTCAAATACCAGAATGCCTCCGGTACGATGCAGCGTTTCTTTTTTTCGCTGGCGATCCACTGAACCAAAAATCGGCCGGAAAAAAGGGCCTGCCCGGCAAAACCGACTGCCAGCCAGATTGTTTCATATCGCATGGAAAAATACCTGCCTTATCGTTATCGCCCAACTGGCGGGCAAAGGGAAAGAATCGTTTTGTTTTGTTCGCTACCGGCCGAACAGACATCGACTGTCCGGAGATCGAGCGAGCGCCGCTTCAGCCAGAACACGCCGCACAGGTCAACGATTCCGGCAGTCAATCGATCCAGTGTGCCATAATGGGATTGTCCCCGCCAACGGGAACGGTGGTTGACTTCCATCATGACGACCTTTCCTCCGGCACGCAGGACCAGTGCCGGCAAAAACCGATGCATATGGTCAAATGTTGGCAGACGATCGAAGAGTTCACGTGAAAACACCTTCAGACCACAGGCGCTGTCCGGTGTATGATCACCCAGGATGAGTCCTCTGATGGTATTGGCAATCCATGATGACCATTTGCGCCATCGGGTGTCATGCCGGTGCCGGCGATACCCGGCAACCATGACATTTATGGTCCGGGTTTCCCATTGTTTATGGATTTTTAACAGGCTGTCGATGTCTTTGGGGTCATTCTGGCCGTCGCCGTCCATGGTAACAATCAGGGGATAAGCGGCGTTTCTGATCCCGGTCACCAATGCGGCACTCTGGCCATAGCGACCGGGATGGCGGAGGAGTCGCATTTCGGGAAATGACTGTTTCCGGGCTGCAAGAATCTCCTGTGTCCGATCGCTGCTGCCATCATCGACAATGAGTATTTCATATTTCTGTCTGTTACGCAGATGGCCGTTGATTTCCTGAATCAGGTCAACAATGTTTTGAGCCTCGTTATAAACCGGGATTACGATGGATATTTTCATATTTTCACCTGTGATAATGACAAGTTCCTTCCTGATCATTGTGTTGGCCGTTACCGCATTGGATTGGAGAATGGGGTTTGATACCACGCCAGATTGGGCGTCATATCAAATGCGCCGCAGCTCCCATTCCAGCAATAAGGCCACAATGATGATCGGGAATTGAATCAGATTGATCTTTCATCACAATTTAGCACATCAAGATGAAGATAAAATGAAGACAGCAGGTTAGGCTGTCGAAAACAAATAAATCCACATCCTGCTTGTCCCATCTCAAATTCGATCCGCTTCATCATTTCTTCATATTCGATTGGTTATAATGTTTTTCATCACAGATATTTCTGCACAACATTACATCCAATATCTTCATCTTGAAGGGTATCTCTATGAAAACATTTCAAAATTCGATACGTATGGGATACAACCCCCTGAAAAAAGGAAAACGGGTCAATTGGGCCACAGCCTTCATTCTCCTGGTCATATTGATTCTGATATATATCGGCCATATCAAACTGACGGGTAATTTTCATGTCGTCAGCGCAGGCACATGCTATCGCTCAGGTCAACTGTCTCCCGGTTTACTGACAAAATATGTGCTTCAATATGAGATAAAGAGTATTTTGAATCTTCGTGGGGAAAATCCGGATAAAAATTGGTATGTCGATGAAATTGACACGGCGAAAAAGCTCAACATCAACCACTACGATGTGTCGCTATCATCAACTCAGCGGCCAACTCACGAAGACCTGGTTCAATTATCAAAAATTTTTCGGGATGCACCCCGCCCCATATTGATTCACTGTGAGGGCGGTGCCGACCGGTCAGGCCTGGTTGCCGCCATGTGGAAGGTTTACGTGGATAAGGCTTCGAAGAGCGATGCCAAGCAGCAATTGAGTTTCTGGTTTGGACATTTTCCTGTCTTTGGTACCCGGGAGATGGATCGATTCTTTGATGCGTGGTATTCAGCTTTCAGGGCAATATCGGATGGCGTAGGGGCGGTTCGCTATCTCATCCCGGCTGCATTCCCCAAATCATTGGCTTAGAAGGTATGGAAAAGGCAAACATTGCCTTCCGGCACCGTTTGCGCTGCATCATACCAGCCCATCATGAAGAAAAGATGAACGCTGAAAGTTTTTTGGGTTATTCAAATTTCAGAAGGATTCTTTTAATGGTGTTTTTCAGACGGTATTCTTGTCCCTTTTGTGCTCTCCAGAACCGGATGATTTGTAACATTCTGAAAGAAAAGAATTTCAGGATGTGACAGACTGTTTTTTGGATATACCACATGTACTTCATTCCAGACCGGACCCGGGTATATCGTGAAGCATCGACATTATCCGTTTTTATCGTCCAGGAATGAAAACCTCTCCATTTGGAAAAACTTGAAATTGTTCTGGATTTGAGAATTTCGAAAAATGACTGAAAAAATGATTTGATGGGTTTAACTGTGTTTTGGGCGGCATGTAGCCCAACAGATGGCGGATGGTCTTGATGATCCACAATTATTCGATGACGTTGACGGCTGCCTCGGATATTCTGGTCAGGAGATGCAAAAAAACGGCTGACCGTTGCATGCCTTCCTTTTCGATTCTGGCTGTATGCAGATTGGCAGTCTTGCAATGCAAAACCATGCAGGTAATATCGGGTCAGATTCCAGCAGGGCAGCATCTTCAGGCGTTGATGAAATTCCTTTTTCAGTATGCCCGGTTCTTCCTGTTCCCCTGGCCCAATAAATAGGATGTCTTCCCTGATCAGACAGTTGCCAATCGTGATCCGGTTATGTGTCCCACATTTTTTCCATATCACCTGGCCATCACCCATCGGCACGATTTCATGATGATTCAGGGAATATGAAATACCGCCGCTGGTTTTACCAGGATATTGGATCTCGATAGACGCTTCAGAGGCAGGGTTCTGAATTTGAATATGTCCCGTGTGGCTGGTTTGATGGGCCCAATCTTTTTGCCAGCAGTGCATTTCAAACTCGGACACCCGTTTTCCGGTATGGCTGTGAAAGACATGAAAGCCGACACAATACGATCGCGTTTTCGTCCAGACGGGCAATGATTTCAAATCATCCAGAAATTCACCCTTCAAAAAACCGGACCGCTCATTCAGTGCTGGGCCCATAAACAGAATTTGCCCTTTTCTGAAGCATTTTCCTTCCTGTAGCGCACCCATTCCAAAATGTGATTCCCACACCAGATCCCCGGAAACGGTTTCTGTAATCTTATACTCACCCAATTGATATAAGAAGGTTTTCATCTTTGTTTCACCATACTCTGAAATGGGTTTGCTGAGATAACCGGGATTGATTGATATCGGAGGGATCGCCCTGCTTTACATGACCCGAACCGAACCCGTCGATTTCATTCGTTTCAAACAGGAATCGGATTTAGGCACCGTTAATCGACAATCGCATGACCCACTGTCAGAAACAGAATCACTGTGGCAAAAACAGCGGGATGGGTGTGAATCCGGTATGGCATTTTTCGAAAATTGGCTGGTAGCAGTTTGAATTTTAAGAGAATTCCCAAACAGATCAATACCAGCATCAGCAGAAATCCCCATTCCGGCAATGCAGTGGACCGGCAGCGGGATGACATCCAATGCCAGAGAGCGATACACACAACAGCGGGATTGAGATAATAATGCAGGCCCATCAAAATCTTTTTTTGAAACCGGTTAAACTGATTCAGCACATTTTTTATTGGCAATCCCCGGGGAATGATTCGGATTATCCCTTTGGTCAGAACACTGACCGCTACTGTGAAATTGGCTGCAATCAAAAGCCAGACGGCAATCTGGCCGGCGGTTTCATTGCCCGTATAATCTCCTTCCTGAAATTGATGTTCGTTGTTACGTTCGAAAATGTTTTTACCCTCACGATGATCCGCGACACCGGATTCGGTTGAAACCAATCCAAAACCGAGCAGGCAAACCAGCATAAAACTCCAGACTGTCAATCTCATGATACGCTCTTTTCTTCTGGCCGGGTACAGCCGGAACCCAATTGTTTGGCTCCTATACTCCTATATGCAATTGCCACTTTACCCCGTATTTCCCTGAATGAAAATTTCACACCAATCCGCAATGATCTGATAACGATTTTGACTGCATTATGTGCAGGAATATCTGTGATGATAAAACAGTATAACCAATCAAATATGAAGAAATGATGAAGAGGACTTTTTCGGGTTGAAATTTCAATGGCCTTGTTGACATATACAATATTTTCATCCAGACTTTTCCGGTCATGTTAAAATGAGAATTCTTTTCATGGCCCGTTCTTCCAGAATGTTGTTGAACATGTCTTCAAACAGGCCCCAAATCTCATATCCCCCAGATTCCGGAGTAACAGAATGTTTAATAAATTTAAACTGTTTTATAAATCCATAAAAAAGAATGGCGATGATACAGATGCTTGTGTCCCGGACGTAAAAGAAAACGACCCCATCATCTTCAATGAAGCCCAACTGGTTCTGGCGGAAAAACGGACCCATCTGGCCATGCTGCGTACCGGTATCGCCATTGTGGCGCTTCCCATGTCCATCATCAGTTTTCTGGTAGCGACATCCCGGTTCTATGATATCGGCGAGAACCTGCATTATCTGATTCCGTTATTTGTGCTGAATATGTTGTTATCCTGTATCGGGATATACATGGCTGTCCAGGCACTTGTCAGATTACGACAGGATGGGAAATTGCTGCAAAATTTGAAACTGAAAAATCACCTGCTGTCATCACTGATGGATGATTGATTCGACTCGGATTGAGACCGTAAAGCTGACAAAATTATCGGTTTGATTGCGAGCGAACAGAAACAAGGTATCGAACATGAAAATCCTCCTGGTAGAAGACGACAAAAAAATCGCCGAATTCATTCTCAAGGGATTGAAATATGCGGGGTATGCCGTGGATCATGCTTCCGATGGCGAAGAAGGTCTCGATCTGGCCCTTGCCGAACCCTATGATGCGGCGATTGTCGATATCATGTTGCCCAAACGGGACGGGTTATCGCTGGTCAGGCGCCTTCGTGAACAAAAGGTCAATATCCCTGTGCTGATTCTCAGCGCCAAAGGCTCGGTGGATGACCGGGTCAGGGGACTGGAGACCGGTGCCGACGATTATCTTCCCAAACCCTTTGCGTTCTCCGAACTCCTGGCGCGTGTGCAGGCCCTGATCCGGCGGGCAGGCGGCATAACCGACCCCACACGGCTGACCATGGGCGATCTGTCAATCAACCTGCTGACCCGGGAGGTGGTTCGGGAAGGGAAATCTGTCGGGTTGCAGCCGCTGGAGTTTTCCCTGCTGGAATATCTGATGCGCCATGCCGGACGGATTGTCTCCAAAACCATGATCATGGAACATGTATGGGATTATCATTTCGACCCACAGACCAATGTGGTGGAAGCCCGAATCAGCCGGCTGCGGGATAAAATCGACAAAGGGTTTGAAAAGAAGCTGATTCATACCGTACGGGGAGTGGGATATGTCCTCAAAGAAACCCGGCCGATTTCACAATAGCCTGTCCTTTCGCCTGACCCTCTGGTACGCCGGGATATTTGCGCTATCCTCGTTCGTGGCCTTCTTGTTGTTTTATGTGCTCATCACCTCGGTGATTCAGGAAAAAACGGATCAGGAGCTTTCCATCAAGGCCGGCCAGTTTTCCGCTGTCCTTCGGGAACGGGGAATCCATGCGGTTGAAAATTTCGCCTTTCTGGAAGCCCGGGCGGCCGGGGAGAAAAAGATTTTTCTTCGGATGCTGTATCCGACCGGGGAAGCGTTCTCTTCCACCAACATGGCGCACTGGAAGGACATCCCCATTCACAAAAATGCCATCGGCCAGTTGATCACCAGCAACAGGCCGGTTTGGGAAACTGTCTTCCTGCCGGACCGAAGGGATCAGGTACGTATTCTCTACACCATGATCGGCCCGGGTGTCATTCTTCAGATTGGCCAGTCCATGGAAAATTACGCCCGAATTATCGATGCCTTTCGGGGGCTGTTCCTGACAACAATGGCCCTTCTTTTTGGACTGGCGACCGGCGTCGGATGGTTCATGGCCCGCCGGGCGGTTTCGGGTATCGAATCGATCACCCGAACGGCCCGGAGCATTTCCGCCGGGACTCTGGAAAAACGGGTTCCGGTCAAGGAGCGCGGTGATGAAATCGATCAGTTGGCCATGACCTTTAACCAGATGCTGGACCGCATCGGGACACTGATTACGGAGATCCGGCAGATGGGCGACAACATCGCCCATGACCTGAAAAGCCCGCTCACCCGGATCCGGGGGAGTGCGGAAATCACCCTGTTCACAGAAGAATCCCTGTCCGGATATCAGGCCATGGCGGCAAGCACGATCGAAGAATGCGACAATCTTCTGGACATGATCAACACCATGCTGATGATTTCAAAAACAGAAGCCGGTGTGGACAAGCCCATTCGGGAAGAGATGGATCTGGCGGTTCTGGTCCGGGATGCCTGCGACCTGTTCAAAACAATCGCCGAAGACAACAACCTGACCCTGGACTGCCATATCCCGGAACACTGCATCATCACAGGGGATATTCGGGCGATTCAGCGGATGCTCGCGAACCTGATTGACAATGCCATCAAATACACGGCTTCCGGGGGACGTGTCCGGGTCACGATTCCGCAATGCTCAGAATATAACACACGCATCACGGTGACCGATACGGGTTGTGGCATTTCTGCAGAGGATATCCCCCACATTTTCGAGCGATTCTACCGGTGTGACCCAAGCCGCGCCAAAGCCGGTACCGGCCTGGGTCTCAGCCTGGCCCGTGCCATTGCCCGGGCTCACGGGGGAGACATAACGGTGGAAAGTCGGCCCGGCCATGGCACCACCTTCACGGTTTCACTTTTCAGTATTGAGATGTGAGTATTGCGTAATGAGTGCCGCCTGACCGTCCGACGGCTGCTCTGCCTGGATGCTGGTTGCGGCGCCTTCAGTCTTCAGCCTTCGGACTTCAGCCTCTTGCTGTTTTGCATCATAACCCTGTCTGTGTTCTGAACATGACCAAATGGTAATCTTTTGATCATCTTCCCGTCAGGTATCCGCCTTATAATGGTTTTAAAAATCAGGCATACGCCTGAAACAATCACAAGGAGGAGTCGTCATGAAACCAAAGAAAAATTTCAGAACCATAGTTATCGCGCTGATTCTGACAGGACTTGTCATCGGGACCGGCTACGGAATGACGCTGGCGTCAAATACCGCTGAACTTCCGGGATCCGGATCACCGATGGTTCCAGCCAATTTCAGCGACCTCGCTGACCAGGTTCGGGACGGTGTGGTCAACATCCAGGTTACCCAAACGATCAGCAACGCCGAATTGCCCCGTTTTCAAAGACATCCATTCGGGGAGTTTTTCGGGCCTTTCGGGGACAACCAACCCGAGAGAAAACATCAGGGAGTTGGTTCCGGATGCATCATCAGTCCGGACGGATACATTCTGACCAATAACCACGTGGTTGAAAATGCGGATCAGATCCGGGTCAAACTGGCAAACGGAAAGGAACTTGACGCCAGGGTCATCGGCCTGGACCCCAAAACCGATCTCGCCCTGATCAGGATGGACGGCGCTTCGGATTTGAAACCCCTGAAGCTGGGTGATTCCGATGCATTGCGGGTGGGCAACTGGGTGGTTGCCATCGGGAGCCCATTCGGACTGGAACAGACCGTCACCGCAGGAATTGTCAGCGCCAAGGGGCGGGTGATCGGCTCCGGACCCTATGACAACTTCATACAGACCGACGCATCCATCAACCCCGGAAACAGTGG
>JBFXFK010000128.1:0-14536 GCA_050179135.1 Desulfatirhabdiaceae bacterium
ACCTAAAACAGTCGTTTGCGGCTGGTGACATTGACTGCCCGACCGTAATCCTGACTTTTCTTGAACAGGATGCCCATAAAGGGAAGTTCGCCCTTGTTCAGGCTCGATGGTTTGAAGTCCGGATCGGCAGCCAGCGCCCGTATCCAGTTCAACAGCTCCCGGGTTGCGGGCTTTTTTTCAATGGCTTCCAGTTCCCTCAGCCGGTAAAATGCGGTGATGGCATTTTCCGTCAGATTGGAATCCATGTCCGGAAAATGAACCCGGATGATTTCCCGCATCATTTTGGGATCCGGAAACGCAATATGATGAAAGTTGCACCGGCCCAGAAACGGGTCCGAAAGATCTTTTTTGGCATTGGAGGTGATAATGAAAACCGGCCGGTGTTTGGCCCGGATCGTTTTATCGATTTCGATGATGTCGAATTCCATCTGATCCAGCACATCCAGCATGTCATCCTGAAAATCCGTGTCGGCCTTGTCGATTTCATCGATCAGAAGAACGCTTCGGACATCCGATGTAAATGCCTGACCAATTTTTCCCATCTTGATGTAATCTTCGATATTGCTGACATCGCGCCTGGAATCGGCAAACCGGCTGTCATTCAGACGGGTCAGGGTGTCGTACTGATACAGGGCTTCCACCAGTTTCATGCTGGATTTAACATTCAGAATGATCAGGGGCATGCGCAGCGTCTCGGCAATGGCATGGGCCAGCATGGTTTTTCCGGTTCCAGGTTCGCCTTTCAGGAGCAGGGGCATTTCCAGAGCCATGGATATGTTGACGATTCGGGCCAGCTCGTCATCGAGCACATAACGTCTGGCGCCGGTAAAGGCGGTTACAGCGGTTGATGGGAGTGTCATGTAATGGGTTTCCTTGTCTGAAAAGCGATATCAATTCATGGTTAAAACTTGCGATAGGTTTTTTTCCAGGGCGATCGGCGGTTTTCCAGAAGATCGGACAGGGCCAGATACAATGCCCCCACTGCCAGTTCCGCACAGTGGAAATGATCCTCGGGAAGGGTTTCCAGGTAATTGAAAACGATTTCCGGAGAGATGTCCCATGCCTGGTCAACCGTCTTGCCTTCCGCCAGGTGAATGACCGTATTGGCGGCGGCAGCCGTGTTCATGCAGCCATTGACATGATAGGACATGGTTTCAAGGATGTCCCCGTTCGCCTTGATGAACAGTTCAACCGTATCCCCGCAGTCACCGGTTTTTTTCCCATAACCGTCTGGGTGTGCGAGAATTTCCTGTTTGTCGGTCCGAAACGCCATCTCCAGATATTTCAGGGAATGACGCTGCCAGAAATCGGATGCTTCGCCGTGCATTTGTGACTCCTGTTGTATTTCAGGTTTTGGTACTGATTCCGGCCAGAATTTTATTAAATCTCACCGCAAAGAAGCAGAGAACGCAAAGAACAGCCATTCTTCAATACAATACTCTTTGCGACCTTTGCGCCTTTGCGGTGAACAAATGAAGTCATTCAATTTTGAACATGCGAAAAACGGGATTTCCATTCAGATAAACCTTAAAGAACATTTGCCGGCTTCTGAGCCCAGATATCCGGCCTGCGGATATAGATGGGTGCAAAGGAGGCCGGATCATCCGTATCCCGGGATTCAAACCGCTCAAGGCTCATCCAGGCCAGGGTCGATGCCCGGATCATATGCTGATGCGGCATGGGCCAGAGCGCCCTATCGCCGATGCAATCCAGAATCACATCCCGATACAGCAGTGAGCCATTGCCCATGAACAGGCAGGGTTCGGCAATATCCGCCATTGCGGATTTTGGATCCATTGCCTGATCCGGCATGACTTTTTGAATACGCCCGTTTTTCTTTCGATAACGGGATGTGTACACCTCCTGCCTGCGGCCATCGATCATGGCGCAGATCAGGCAGTCTTCCCGATCGGACTGGGCAGCCAGAACATCCAGGGAAGACAGGCCGACGAGCGGCCGGTTCAATCCCAGGCAAAATCCCTTGACCGCACTGATACCGATACGCAAACCGGTGAACGACCCCGGTCCCCGGGTGACGGCAAATCCGTCGATCTGATCAAATGAAACCCCACCCCAGTCCAGCGCATTCTGAATCATTGACATCAAATGCCGGGAATGGGTTTCCATTTTTCCCACATTGATTTCACACAACAGCCGGTTCTGGTCACAAATCGCCACGCTGCATGTTGGCGTGGCGGTGTCAACGGCCAGGATTTTCATTGCGGTTGCGGTTTCTGCTCCGTTCCGGCTTCGGAAGCAGGCGGAAGTTCCTCGGGCTGAAAGGCGATATCCAGTACCTGATCCATGTGATGAACCGGGATAAACTGGATTTTATCCTTGACGTATGACGGAATTTCTTCCAGATCCCGACGGTTTTTCTCCGGAATGATGATGGTTTTGATGCCGGCCCGTAATGCGCCCAGGGCTTTTTCCTTCAATCCGCCAATCGGCAGCACCCGGCCTCTCAGGGTGATTTCGCCGGTCATGGCCACAAACCGGTTGACCGGACGGTTGGCAAGAACAGAGATCAGGGCGGTGGCCATGGCAATTCCGGCCGATGGACCGTCCTTGGGTGTGGCCCCGGCCGGGACATGGATATGGATATCCTGATTTTCAAAGATATTGTCTTCCACACCAAACACCGACAGATGGGCCCGGGCGTAACTGAGGGCTGCCCGGGCAGATTCCTGCATGACATCCCCCAACTGGCCGGTGATGATCAGCTCTCCCTTTCCGCCGATCAAAGAAACCTCGACATACAGCGCCTCGCCGCCGACCTGGGTCCATGCCAGACCGGTGGCAAGTCCGATCTGACTGGGCTCCTGATCCATTTCCGGGTAGTATTTGGTAATTCCCAGATAGCCGGTCAGCTTGTCTTTTTCAATATTGAAAATCCCTTTCTGGCCTTCGGCGATTTTTCGGGCGGTTTTCCGGCATATCGAGCCGATTTCCCGCTCCAGGTTCCTGACTCCGGCCTCGGAGGTGTATTCCGAGATGATCTGTTCAATCGAGCCGGGCTTGAAGCGGATCTGCTTGAGCTTGAGACCATTTTCCCGGATCTGTCTGGGAATCAGATATTTCTCTGCAATGATGATTTTTTCTTCGTTTGTATACCCGGAAAGATTGATGATTTCCATTCTGTCCAGAAGTGCGGATGGAATGGTATCGGTCAGATTGGCTGTCAGAATGAACATGACCTTTGACAGATCAAAGGACAGATTCAGATAATGATCGCTGAAGGCGGAATTCTGCTCCGGATCCAGGACCTCCAGCAGGGCCGAAGATGGATCGCCCCTGAAATCCGATCCGATTTTGTCAATTTCATCCATCATGAAAACCGGATTATTGGTTTGACAGGTTTTCAGTCCCTGAAGAATCCGGCCAGGCAGTGCACCGATATAGGTTCGGCGGTGTCCCCGGATTTCGGCCTCGTCCCGGATGCCACCCAGGGAGATGCGGACAAATTTCCGGTTCATGGCCTTGGCAATGGCCTTGCCGAGAGATGTTTTTCCCACACCCGGCGGGCCGACAAAACACAGAATGGGCCCCTTCATTTTGGGATTCAGTTTGCGGACACTCAGATGTTCCAGTATCCGGTCCTTGATTTTTTCAAGCCCGTAATGGCCGGCGTTCAATGTTTTTTTGGCGGCCTGAATATCCAGACTGTCCTTGGAGGATTTGGACCAGGGCATGTCCACCAGCCAGTCCAGATAGGTCCGGATGACACCGGATTCAGCCGAATCCGGATGCATCTGTTCCAGACGCTTGAGCTGTTTGGTGGATTCGTCTTCTGCATCCTTGGGCATTTTGGCTTTTTTGATCCGGGTCCGGTAATCCTCGAATTCCTGGGTCCGGTCATCACTGTCTCCCAGTTCCCGATGAATGGCCCGCACCTGTTCCCGAAGGAAATAATCCCGCTGGCTTTTGACAATCTCGTCCCGGACATTGGATTGAATCTTGGCCTGCATGGAAGAGAGCTCCACCTCACGGGACAGGAGATCGTTGACTTTTCTCAACCGGTCAACCGAATCGATCAGTTCCAGAATCATCTGGGATTCATCGATTTTCAGCCTCAGGTTGGATGCCACCAGGTCTGCCAGCTTGCCCGGATCATCGATGCTGTCCAGAATGACCCCGACCTCTCCGGTCATTTCACCCCGAAATGACAGAATTTTTTCCGAGTTTTCCTTGACGTTTCGCATCAGGGCCTCGACTTCAAGCGGGACCGTCTGGGACTGAGGTGTTTCCAGAATTTCAACCTTGACCTTGTACCAGGATTTCTGCTTGATGAATTTCAGAATTCTGGCTTTGGACAGGCCTTGAACCAGGGCCTTGACCCGTCCATCCGGCAATTTGAGCATTCTGAGTACACGGCCGACTGTACCGATCTGATATAGCTGATCCGGATTTGGATTGTCCACGCCCTGATCTTTCTGGGTGACCAGAAAAATAAACCCGTCTTTTGCGACCGCCTCTTCAATTGCCGTAACCGATTTTTCGCGCCCAATAAACAGCGGCAGCAGCATATCGGTAAATATGACAATATCCCGGACCGGCATCAATGGCAGGGTAGTGGGGAGTTTCTGTATTTTTTCTTCCTGTTCGATGATACTGATCAAATCGTCTTTATCCGTTTCAGCCATTCTTACTCCTATCCACATTTCGATTACGGCATGGTATCCGATGCTATCCGACAATTTTCAGCCGGGCATTCAAATGATTCTGTTAACAGTGGTCTCCCACAAGGTGAAAAAAGCAGGTGGTTATAATCCCTCAAACGATATATAATAATACATTCAGAATCATTAACAATGTTAAACTTGATTTTTTTCAATAAACCGGACCACAATGGGTTGCATCTTCCAGAACTTACCGGATAATCATGGCGCGCATCATATCACAGGCATTTTCCGCATGATCCGCAATGGCGCAAATTTTTTCGACCAGACGAACGGTATGATAAACGGTCAGCGGATCATTTTTCATGGAAAAGGCCTGCTGCTTTATTTTTTCTGCAACCGTGTCTGCCTGATATTTCTGCTGCCGAATTGTTCGAATGATCTGCTGTACGGTTTCCCGCTGTTTATCCGAAAACTGCCTGAAATATTTTTCGGCTTCCCGCACCATTTTGGTCAGATCTTCAACCGGATCGATGATGGCATCCACCAACAGAAAAAAATCTTTTTCCAGATCGGGCGGGATCGATGGCCGATCCCGATAATCGACCCAGGAGAGTGCGCCGATGACGGCATCCGGAATGAGGTCCTGTTCTTTAAGGTAATGATAAAACTGATATTTGTCCACCGGAAGCAAAATCGAGGACGGCATCTGTTTTCGAATTCGATGTTTGATGGCATCCGCCTCGATTTCCAGATTGACCACCTGGGTTTTCAATTCTTCAAAAGATTCACATTTCAAGGTCACATGGCATTCCATGGCCTGTTGAAATATCCAGGCGCACTCTTTCACTTTTTCGGCATGTTCCCCGAGAATGTAGAATGGTGTGACTGCCAGTTTGTATAAAAGCGGAATTCGCATAAAAAGCCTCCTGAAAGATATCGGAAAAATGTATTCTGAATTGGTTAAAATTATCAGTTACACCCGAATTATTCAATCACCTTATTCAATCTGAACAGAATTGGATGATTATGGATTGCCTTTTTTCTGCTTATATCGGAATATCTCTTAACATCAATTGATATTGCTGAATTCCGAATGGTGAAATTCATGATGAAAGGCGTGATCATGCAGGATTATCAGGAAAATTATATCAACTCGCTTCGGACAGAACTGCTTGAAATGGTGGAAAAATACCTGACACCGGTCGCGTTGCGCTATCAATACAGCCATGCGCCCCTTGAGGCATCCATCAAATGGCGTCCGGTGGTACTGGTTCTGGGGAATTATTCCTCCGGAAAATCCGCGCTGATCAATGAATTTCTGGAGGCCGATATCCAGAAGACCGGTCAGGCGCCAACCGATGACTCGTTTACCATTTTAACCCATGATGAAAATTCGGTTCCGGATTCTGGCATTCGTGTGACCGAGGAGCGTGACGGCAAATTTCTGCTGAATGATCCGGAGTTTCCGTTTGAGTCCATGAAAAAGCATGGCCAGCGGTTTGCATCCCATTTCCGGTTGAAAAAGGTCAATTCCCCGTTTTTGAAGACACTGGCCATTATCGATACGCCCGGAATGCTGGACAGCATCACCGAACGGGATCGCGGGTACAATTATCAGGAAGTGATCGGGGATCTGGCCCAGATTGCAGACCTCATTCTGGTCCTGTTTGATCCCCACAAGGCCGGAACAATCCGGGAGGCCCACACCAGCCTGCGCGAAACCCTGCCGTCACGAACGTTTGAGGACCGGGTCCTGTTTGTTCTGAACCGGATCGATGAATGTGCGTCTCTCAATGATCTGCTGCGCGTCTATGGCACCCTGTGCTGGAATCTGTCACAGATCACGGGCCGCAAGGATATTCCCATGATTCATCTGACGTATTCGCCACGGGCTGCCATTGACTCCAGAAACCGTCTGGAAAGTGATATGAGTTATCTGGGTTATCTTGAAAATCAGCGGGAAGAGTTGAAAAAAGCCGTGCTGGAAGCCCCGCGGCGCAGACTGGATCATTTGGCCACATTTCTGGAAACCCACAGCGAGCGACTGGCACACATGCTGGAAGCATTGGTCAGTTTTCAGAAAAAAAAGCGCAGCCACCGTCTGAAACATTTTCTGGCCGGTGTGTTGTTGAGCCTTGTCGGGGCAGGTGCTGTTTTGGGTTCGTTGATGTTCGCCGGTGTGCTCGGGGGCCTTGATCCCGTTATGCTGCTGTCTGCAGGCGGCGTTGTATCCGGGGTATTTTTGCTGGTCTGGATGATGTTTTTATGGCCCATTTTATCCCGACGGTTTCAAAACGATATTCTGAATCATCTGGACCAGCTCACCCCCCTGCCGACCCAGACCCGTCAGGACAACTGGCAGGCGATCATGGACAAAACCGCGGAATACATTAAAACATCCAATGGCCATTTTTCACTCAGAACCGCAAAACAGGATCATCAGTCTGTATTGGCTGTTTTTGAAAAGGGTTCCCGCGAGGTTCGCGAAGCGCTCAACGAACTGGCCACGCTGTCTCCGGAGCATCCGGTACCCGGACCATTTCTGGCATCCCTGCATCGTGAAACGGAAAAAATTGGCGAAATACCTTTACAGATGTGATTCGCGGTCTGACGGTGGGACGGTCGGACAGTCGGACGGTACAGCCCACGGTCGGACTGTCGGACTGTCTTACAGTCTTACGGTCTGACAGTCCGACTGTTTTACCACTTTTTGTCCGCTCAAAAACTGGAGTGCCATTGAAATCCATCCCCATCATGATCATATTGATAGTCCTATTGCAGGGTAACGCCGGATTCTGCGAAGCCTCCGGCAGTTCACTGGGCACTGTTTTTAATGAGACCCGGTTCATTGCCTATACCCCCCGGAGTTTTTCGGTGACTGCCGGACAGGTCACATCGGCAACCGCTTCCGGAATACGATCCGATCTCAAGCTGTTGCGTCCCCATTTTGATGGCCTTGTCACCTATGCCGGTGTGAACGGGGTGGAAAAGGTGCCGGAAATCGCACATGAACTGGGGTTTCGGGCTATGATCATGGGAATCTGGAACCCCGCCTCGGAGATCGAAGTGCAGCATGTCATTGAGACGGTTCGCCGGTACCCCAAACTGATTGCGGCGGTCATTGTGGGCAACGAGGGGATTTATGCCAAACATTATCAACCGGCAGATGTGGAAAAAACAGTTCGGACAATCAAGACCCGATATCCGGAACTGCCTCTGGGCACAACCGAGCCATTCTTTCTGTATCTGAAACCGGAATATGAGAATTTTTTTGCTTCACATGATTTTCTGGCGCCCAATATCCACCCGATTTTTGAAAAATGGTTCAAACCGGACAATCCGGTCCCGGGCATCGCGTTCATCATTCAAATTGCTGAACGGCTCAAGGCCACCTATGGAAAACCGCTCCTCATAAAGGAAACCGGGATACCATCCGGCCCGGAGTCCATGGGTTTTTCTCCGGAAAGGCAGTCTCAATTCTGGAAAACCCTGTTTCAGATGATACCGGCAGCCCCGGATCGGTCTGTTGTCTGTTTTGAAGCCTTTGATGCGCCCTGGAAACCGGCTGTCACGGCAGAAACATTTACAGGCGATCACCCCGCCGAATCATTCTGGGGTTTCTTTTCATCTGATGGCAAACCCAAGCCGGTTGTCATGAGATTAAAGGCTGAAGAATGAAGGGGCGGCTTTCTACTTGAGGGCTTATCGCCCCCTCCAGGCCTCCCGCCACTTTTCGGAGGAGTGTCCACGCCGTCCACTGGGTCCACGGTGTCCACCCTGTCCATCAAAACCCCAGACAAAAAGACCACTCACGACTCAATTATAGTTACAATCACCCTGATCGAAAGGACAAAATTATGAAACTGGCTGTCAGTGGAAAAGGCGGGGTTGGAAAAACCACTTTTTCCGCTCTCCTGATACGCACACTGGATGAAATGGGAAAGCATGTTCTGGCAATCGATGCGGACCCGGATGCCAATCTGGCAGGCGCCATTGGTATCGCCAATGCCGACAAAATCACCCCGATCTCTGAAATGAAAGAACTGATTTACGAGCGGACCGAGGCCCAGCCCGGGTCCATCGGCGGATTTTTCAAATTGAATCCCAAAGTGGATGACCTGCCGGAAACCCTTTCCGCAAAGCTGAACAACATCAAAATGATGCGGCTGGGCGGGGTCAAGAAAGGCGGGTCCGGCTGCATTTGCCCGGAAAGCACCCTGCTTCGGGCCCTCATCACCCATATCGTATTGGCCAGAAACGAGGTTGTGGTCATGGATATGGAGGCCGGCATCGAACATCTGGGGCGGGCCACTGCCAAATCAGTTGACAAACTGATTGTTGTGGTGGAACCGGGCCGGCGGAGTATCGACACGGCTGAGCATATTCAGTATCTGGCTGCCGAAATCGGCCTGAAACAAATCGCTGTCGTGGGGAACAAGATACGGGGTGAACAGGATATCGCATTTTTAAAAACCCATTTGTCCCAGTTTGAATTCATTGGCTATATCCCCTTTGACAACACCCTGATCGAGGCGGATTTGAAGGGTATTTCGCCGTTCGATACCGATACCGTGGCAAAAGCCCATGTTCGGGAAATGATCGGCAAACTGTAATGAGACGCGGCCGATACTATGAAAAAAAAGACAAGGTGACGCAGCGGGCTGAAACCAAAGCCCGGGTTCGACTCAAACCCGCTGCCGATAAAAGCCTGAAACGGGTTTTTGCCGAAATTGGCGTTCCGGAACAAACCCCGTTTGTTCCCGATGCATTTCAGCTTCAGGCCCTGGAGGCGGTTCAGAAATCCGACTGTCTGGTCACCGCGCCAACCGGATCGGGAAAAACCTGGATTGCGGTTCAGGCCATTAGCCGGATATTTGAAAAAAAAGGCAAGGCCTGGTACGCCTCGCCCCTGAAAGCCCTGACCAATTCCAAATTTCAGGAATTTTCAGACATATTCGGGCCGCAACATGTGGGAATTCTGACCGGAGACCGGAAGGAAAATGCCGATGCATCCATCATTGTGGGCACAACGGAAATTCTGAGAAACCAGCTCTATGACGCCATGCATCTTGGTGAGACCCTGAATACGGATTTTGTCGTTCTGGATGAGGCCCATTATCTGGGAGACGAGGAGCGGGGCGTAGTCTGGGAAGAGACCATGATTTATCTGCCGCCACGGATTCCGCTGCTTATGCTCTCTGCCACAATTGGAAATGCCCATCAGATTGCGGACTGGCTGTCCACCATCCGGTCCCGGCCCTGTATCGTCATCGAGGAAACCAGACGGCCGGTTCCTCTTTATCCGTTGATGATCGATCCATCCGGTACCCTTCTGCCCCTTCTGGGCTCGGTCGAAGTCAGGGAAAAAAGCCGGATGTCCAAAAAAGTCAAGGAGCTGGCCGATTCTTCAAAAAGCATGGCTCCGGGACGGAAACTGCCGCATTTTGGGGATATTCTTCATGTCCTGGAGACCTATAACCTCCTGCCCGCGATATTTTTTTTAAAATCCCGTTCAGACTGCGACTACGCCCTGAATTTGTGTGAGGATTTCCCGCTGGATGATCCGCAGCACCGGAAACGGCTTCGGGAACGTGTCAAACGGATGGTTCGTCAAAGTCCCCACATCGCCGGTCACCGCCAACTGAAAAATCTCCAGAATCTGGGCGTCGGCTCCCATCACAGCGGTCAACTTCCGGCATGGAAACTGGTCATTGAAACCCTGATGACCGAGGGTCTGTTAAAAGCCGTGTTTGCCACATCCACCGTGGCGGCGGGCGTCAATTTTCCGGCGAGAACCGTGGTATTTTTAAATACCGACCGGTTTAACGGGAGGGATTTCATGCCGCTCACGCCGACGGAATTTCATCAGATGACCGGACGGGCCGGGCGTAGGGGCATGGATGAGGTCGGATTTGCCGTGGGGATTCCAGGCCGGTATCTGGACCCGTTTTTGTATGCCGGCCTTGTCACGGCCGATCCATCGGATGTTGTCAGTCAGATTAAAATCAATTTTTCCATGACCCTGAACCTCTTGTTGTCCCATGAACCCGATCAGATCGAAGACATTCTGACCCGCTCGTTTGCCGCGTTTTCCCTTTCCGAGATGCAAAAAAAGATGACGATCAAAAAAATTGAATATGAGCCGTCTGATCTGCTGCGAGACAGCTTTCAGGCTCATCTGCAGTTTTTGCAGGAAACCGGCTATGTATCCTATGACGGATCTCTGACATCGGACGGTCTGTGGGCTTCCCGGCTCAGGGTCGATCAGCCCCTTCTGATTGCCGAAGGATTCCGGCATGGTGTCTTTCCGGAAACCAGTCCCGAACTCCTGGCCGCCATGATGGCCCTGTTCGCCACGGAACGGGATACCGGCGAAGCCCTGAATCAGCGAATTCTGCCGGAAAATCTGGTTCGGGCATTTCAACTTGTCAGGCGCACCCTTCGTCCGTTCATCGAAAGCATGCGCATTGCCGGATTTGAGACCCGCAAATTGTCCATTGGTCCGGCAGCCGTTGTGTATGCCTGGGCCTCGGGCATGGCCTGGGAGGATGTGGTGACATTATCGGAAAGTGCGGAAGGCGATCTGGTCATGCTGATGCTGCGCACCGCTGACAATCTGCGGCATGTTCATGCACTGGGCAGGTCGTTTCCCGATGCAGCCAAAACAGCGATGGACGCCATCGATCTGCTGTACCGGGAGCCGGTCATGCTGGAAATCGGATGATTTCCGGAATCACCATGACATGAATGTTTTGGAAACCGACATCGAAACGGCAAAACAGTCCCGGTTAAGTGATCTGGCCATTGCTGCACCAGAGGCGGTTGACGGTGTCCTGAATGATCTTTTCCATCGACTGGACACCATTTCTTACCGGGACCTGTCCATCATGGCGGAAGAAATCGAATGGGCTGCATACCGGGAAATATCCTTTGGACAGGCGGTTGCCAGAGGCTTTGCATCGCTCTTGAATCGGGTATCCGAAATGCTGATATCGGCCTATCAGTCCCGGATCCGGGAAGCCGGAACCCGGGGGCCCGCCCTGGGCAGACTGATGGCGGAAAATCTGGTCCCGGTCATTTTGACCGGCAAAAAGACCAACCTGGACCGCTTTTTGAAAACTGCCGATATCCTGATGGAAAAAGGGGCCTATGCCCTGTATGCGCCGACTGAAACCCTGGCCTTGCTGTTTGAAACCGGACAGGCGGATGCCGCTCATGCATTCATGGACCTTCTGGACGCTGTTTTTTCACAGGATCTGACCTATAACCGGAGCCGGCATCTCTGCCATATCCTGTCTGTTGCGGCAAAATCCATGAATCCGGAAAAGCGGGTCTGGCAGATACAGGTCATGGTGAAAATTGCCTGTACAGACATCGGGCTGATCGATGTTTATCTGGAGGGCCTTGACAGGGGCCTGGGCCGTCTGGGTGAAAAGGGGTTGCATACCTTTGTATTCGCCGGGCTGGAGCGGTATCGAAAAAGTCCGTCATCGGCTAAACGCTTTTTATCCCTGGCTTCCCGGTCTTCTCTGGAAACACTGGATCGGCTTGAGGTGTCTGTCAGCCTGATTCAGGTTCAGTCCCAACTGTCCCGCTATATTCAGGCCAGAACCGGACAGGCATTTTCCATAAAGCCCATGTCCACACTGTCTGAAACCCATTTTGAAAACGGCTTCAGACCCGATGTGTGTTTTGACGGCCAGACCTTTTATCTTCCGGATGAAATCAGCCGGTTTGAAACAAAGCAGGAGAACCGGGACCTGTATAAATGTCTGACGCGGTTTGAGGTGGGGATTCATGAGTTTGAAAGCTATGGCTTTGAACTGCAAAAAGCACTGGACCGTATACACGGTCGGTCGGGCCGAACCCTGCCGGTGGATCATGCCATTTCTGATCTGGATCAGTTTTTCAACCGGTTCCCGGACCCGGGATTGGCAGCGGATTTGTTTGGCATTTTTGATGCGGGCCGAATCCGGTATTTATGTGAATCCAGATATCCCGGACTGATCAAAAAACTGATGCCCATGGCGATTCGGGAAATGGACCGGCTTTCTGCCCTGCCCCCATCGGGTCATCCGTTCCTGAATGGTCTGTACAGAAGGATCGCATTGGGGATCACACCCGAGGCGTGTTTGCAGACGTGTCATCCGGAACACATCCATGAGCTGGCCTATGGTTTTGCGGCGGAAATTGAACAGGATGCGACCGTGGAAACGGTTGCCGTTTTTCTGGAATCGGTTTATCCCCGGATCATGGCAACGCTTCAGCCGGACGGGATGTCGCTTGCGACCGGTCAGCGATTTGCTTTTCCGTGGGGCAGACAACTTTTTCCCGGTTTGGCACACCAGCGCCGGTATCCGCAGGAGCGCCTTGCCAGACAGATTCAGTCCATTCTGGCAGATCATCATATCCCTGTTTACCGATCCACCATCCTGAATCGGATATCGGAAAATGGTCAGCCAAGTTCGGAATCGATTCAGAAGGTTATCGATGCCGCATGCCAATCTGCAGACAAACCGGATCAGATCGATCCAATCATGCAACAGATGTCAAACCTGCTGGCCCCGACATCGGGGTCCCTGGAAACGGTGATTGACGAAACCCGGGTGGCGTGGCATCGGGAATGGGACTGCCATCTGGCAGACTATCTTCAGAACCATGTGCGGGTTGTCAACCGGGAGGTGCCGGGAACATCTGCGGATTTTTACAGACAGACACTGAAACGGCATTCCTGCCGCGTGGGTCATATCCGCCGGGCCTTTGAGATGCTGCAACCCCAGGGCATCGGCCGCCTCAGACCCTGGCGGGAGGGTGAGGAGCTGGATTATTCCGCGATTATGGATTTTGCCGTGGACCGCAGGCTGGGGCAGACCCCGTCCGATTGTCTGTACATCAAACGGATCAAACAGCTCCGAAGTGTTTCGGTTCTGCTGCTGGTGGATTTGTCCCGCTCAACCGCCAACCCGGCAGCCGGAAATCCGGAACAGTTGCCGGTGTCGGTCCTCGAGGTGGAAAAAGAGGCCATTGTCCTGTTCTGTGAAGCCCTGAATGCGGTGGGAGATGCCTTTGCCATTGCCGGATTTTCCGGAACCGGACGACTTTCCGTGGATTATTACCCCATCAAGGAATTTGAGGATACCCTGGATGACCGGGTGCAATGCCGGATCGGCGCCATGTCACCCCGGCGCAGCACGCGAATGGGGGCTGCCATTCGCCATGCGACCCATCAACTGGCGCAAACCCGGTCTGTTGTCAAACTGATGATCATTCTGGGGGACGGGTTTCCGAACGATGTGGATTACAAACAGGGATACGCCATTGCCGATACCAGGCAGTCCATTCTGGAAGCCTTTTCATGCCATATCCATGTTCATGCCATCACCGTGAACATGGCTGGAGACCCCGGGCTGGATGACCTGTATGGCGCCACGCACCATCATGTAATTTCCGATGTGGCGGAACTTCCGGATAAACTGATCCGGGTGTATCGGGCGTTGACCCGGCAGTAGGAGATTGTGATCGGGGGTTACAAAAAAATAGCGGACGTGATGGACCTCCGCTTTTGACAAAACGCCAACACAGGCTATTTTTTATTTGTGACCCATGAAAAAATGACGTAATACATAAACACGAATCATTCAATCCAACAAAAGGAGGATACAATGGAAGAGCATCCCGCTGCTGTGACCATGAAAGGCAACCCCCTGACCCTTTTGGGCAATATGCCCCAGGCCGGTCAGACCGCTCCGGACGCAGAACTGCTTGACAACAGCCTGGCCCCGGTTCAGATCAGTTCATACCGGGGGAAAATTGTCATTATTCCTTCCGTGCCGTCGTTGGATACCCCGGTGTGTGATATCCAAACCCGGTGGTTTAATGCCGAGGCAGGCAATCTGGGAGCCGATGTTGTCATA
>JBFXFK010000129.1:0-9180 GCA_050179135.1 Desulfatirhabdiaceae bacterium
AGATGCAGTTCCTTGTCTTCAAAAATATCCCGGGGCCGGGCAAGAAGCTTGGTGAGATAGTTACCCGCCGACTTCATAATGAAGTTGCCGATTTTGCTGTCTTTGGCAAAAACGGTGAGAACGTCCGGCAGAATGCCGCTTAAGGTTTGCCGTATCTCGCGTGTCTGAAGAATTTTTGCCGCCGCCGTGTTTTTTCCCGCTTCTTCGTCCGGGTCTGTATCGGAAAGTTTCTGAATACCGGGGAAGAGTCCTGATCTCGAGTGACGTCTGTTCATGACATGTTCCTTTTGTCAGGGTCCTGTTTTTTGCTTGCCTGATCGGCAGCCAGCAGGTGTTTGGCCAGCCGTTTGCCAAGTGCAATAATAGAGGTTGTCGGCGGCAGCCCCCATTCCTGGGGCATGACGGAACAGTCGCAGACATAAAGGTTATCAAACCTGGTTTTCAGGTCGGTGTCCACCAGTTCTCCGATTTTTACGGTGCCTCCCGGGTGGGCGGCGACTTTATAGCTACTGTAAATCTCTGTGGCGCCGGCATTGGTGAGGATGCGTTTGGCGTGTTCGGAACCTTTGATCAGTTTCTGTTTGTCCGCTTTTGTCAGGAGTTTGTCCACCCAACCGTTATTCGAGACAGATCCGCCAAGCTCATCCCGGATTTTAATCATGATAGGAAGGGTGTCTGCATAGGAAAACGCTTGTTTGACCTTCAGTACCTCAAGATCAAAGGCAATTTTCATCATATGAGGCAGGTTGAAATCGGTCAGAACGATGCCGTCCTCTTCAAAATGGATGCCTGCGCTCATGGGGACGGCTTTGCCGTTACCCAGTCCTTTGATCTTTCCGTATACAAATACCAGGGGGTCAAAAAAGAAGTCATATCCGGCGCATCGGATGCCGCTCTGGCGGAGGATAAGGGGCGAGCCGATGCCGCCGGCGGAACAATGATTTTCGGTGCAAATGCACGGTAGATCTCCTTGTTGCGTTTATACTCAACACCTACGGCTTTTTTGTTTTCGATAAGAACCTTTTCAACTTTTGCATAGTTGATGAGCCTTGCACCGTTTTCAAGGGCCTGATTTACAAAGTGCCGCGCATCCCATTTGGCGCCATAGGGGCAGCCGTACATGCAGAGCTGGCATTTGGTGCGACATTTTGAAGGGGTGATGAATTTATTCAATTTTTGTGCCGCATATCCCAAATCAAGAGCGCTTTCCAGAAAGGCCTTCGGCCCCGCATTCATGAGTTCATCCGGCAGGGGAGCCATGGGAACATCTTTTTTCATTTCTTCAGCCTCGACTGAGATATCCACACCGTAGCTCTTGAACATGTCAATCGGAGGGGCAAAAGCCGTACCGCAGAAAATCATTGAACTACCGCCGGTGGTAATGGCACGGACGATGGGAAGCGCCTGTTTTGTCATTACAACGCTTTTTCCCGGAACAAATGCCCGGGGGATGGTTTTGAAAAAAGACCCTTTTTCAGGATCATTATCCCCCCACTCAAGAACGAGAACCTTTTTTCCATTCAGCGCAAGATCTTTGGCAACTGTCGCACCGCCGGGGCCGCTGCCCACCACAATGGCATCAAACTCTGTTCTTTGTCCTTTCATGAAAACGCCCTCCTTTCATTGCTTCATTAAATCCACCGACATTCCCAACCTCCCAACTTCCTAACTTCCTGCCTCACCCGCCCGACGCCGCCCCCAGGCCCACCAAACCAGATACCCCCCCAATATTACAATCAGTACGCCCACCCCGATCATCCACCCGGTCCGCGTTTTCCGAAACCAGTTCTGGCCGGCCTCGATACGCACCACAGAAGATGCCAGTTGACAGTAATGGGCGGCTTCCGTCTCATATTCCACGAAACAGAAGATGGGATAGGTGGCGCCATAAAGCGCTGAAAAATTGGATATGTTCAGGGTGACACCGGTTTCTTTGCGGGGTTCAATCCGGATCTGATCCGGAATGTCGTGCGTTGACAACTCGCGCGGCACCACCAGAAGAAATGACAGATTTCTGGCGTCATTTCCCAGATTTTTCACCTTCAGTTCAAGCGTCCCTTCCCGGTCCATGACCACCGGGCCGGTCTGAATCGCCAGGTCACTGACCGTATTCTGATCCACAAAAAATGTCATGCCGGAAACAGCCGAAAACGGATACTGATTGGCGTCATGAAAATCCACCCAGATCACCAGCGGATATTTTCCCTTTTTCAGGGCGTCCAGGGACTGGCCCAGCATGAATGAATGGGACGCATCCGGAAGAATCCGGGGAATGATCTCACCCATGATCCGGTTCTCCCGAATCCACATCTGGGGCTGAACCGTCTCTGCGGCCTCATCTCCCTTGTTGGTCAGGGTGATATGGGCCTCGACCCGGCTGTTCGAAACGGTAACCGTGGTCTGAATGTTCATGGATATGTTGCCGGCCTGGGCGCTGGCATGGCAAAAAAGAATCAGCAGAATGGTCATGATCCGGTTTCCCGATATCAATGGGGTCTTCCTGTCCGTCATTTTGATTCGATCTCCTTTTCAGATGTCAATGGGTGACGGTTCAGCACCTTCCCGAGATACTGGCCGGTATGGGATCGGTTAACCGCCGAAACCGCTTCCGGGGTTCCGCATGCGACCAGACAGCCTCCGCCATCGCCGCCTTCCGGGCCCAGGTCGATGATGTAGTCGGCTGTCTTGATGACTTCCATATGGTGCTCGATGACCAGAACCGTATTTCCGGAATCAACCAGCCGGTTCAGTACTTTCAGAAGCTGACTGACATCGTCCATGTGAAGCCCGGTCGTGGGTTCATCCAGAATGTACAGGGTTCTGCCGGTATCCTTTCGGGCAAGCTCCTTTGCCAGTTTGATGCGCTGGGCCTCACCGCCGGACAGGGTGATGGCCTGCTGACCCAGCCGGATATATCCCAGGCCGACTTCTGCAAGGGTATGCAGTTTGGCATGAATGGCCGGAATTTTGTCAAAAAAGGACAGACCCTGGTTGACGGTCATGTCCAGAACATCCGCGATATGTTTGCCCCGATAGGTAATTTCCAGGGTTTCCCGATTATATCGAAGACCCCGGCACATGTCGCAGGGCACATAAATATCCGGAAGGAAATGCATTTCGATTTTAATGATACCATCTCCGGCGCAGGCCTCACACCGGCCCCCCTTCACATTGAAACTGAAGCGGCTGGCGCTGTATCCACGCATTCTGGCATCTTCGGTGCGGGAAAAAACATCCCGGATCAGACTGAAAACACTTGTATAGGTGGCCGGATTGGACCGGGGTGTTCTGCCGATGGGGGACTGATCGATGTTGATGACCTTGTCGATATGCTCCAAACCGCTGATGCTGCGACAGGGCGCCGCTGAAATGTGGGACCGGTACAGGCGCTGCATGACGGCGCTGTAAAGTGTGTCAACAACCAGCGTGGATTTTCCGGAGCCGGATACGCCGGTGACACAGATGAAACAGCCCAGCGGAAACTGGACCGAAATATCTTTCAGATTGTTCCCGGTGGCGCCCTCAATCCGGATCATGGCCGGACCGAATGGTCTTCTGATCCGGGGTGTCTGGATACGCTTCTGCCCGGACATATATTGGGCGGTCAGGGAGTTGACCGCCTGTTGCAACCGGGATGGGGGCCCGGAAAACATGACTTCTCCACCGTTCTGCCCGGCCCCGGGTCCCATATCCACCACATGATCCGCAGCGAGAATGGTTTCTTCATCATGCTCCACCACCACAACGGTATTTCCCATATCCCGCATGGTCAAAAGCGTATCCAGAAGCAGGCGGTTATCCCGCTGATGCAGTCCGATGCTGGGTTCATCCAGAACATACAGAACACCCGTCAGCCGGGAACCGATCTGGGTCGCCAGCCGGATTCGCTGGCCTTCTCCACCGGAAAGGGTGGTGGCGGAGCGGTCCAGGGTCAGATAGGACAGGCCCACATTTTCCAGAAATGACAGCCTTTCCAGGATTTCCTTTAAAATCCGGTCGGCCACCACCTTCTGTTTGCCCGCCAGATTTATGGAATTGAAGAACTGTTTGGCCCCTGCAATGGATAATGCCGAAATTTCAAATATGGTTTTTTCAGCCACTTGAACCGAACGGCCTGCCAAATTCAGACGGGCGCCGTGGCACTCCGGACAGGGATGAAAGGTCATGAATCGCTTCAGCTCCTCCCGTGTGGCTGCGGATTCGGTTTCCCGGTACTGGCGTTCCATTTTCGGGATAATGCCTTCAAAAGGGCGCAAAAAGGTGATTCGCTCCCTGTTTTTTTCGATATAAATCGGAATTTTTTTGTCCCCGGCGCCATACAGCAAAACCTGTTTGAATTCATCAGGCAATTCCCGGTAAGGGGTATAAATATCGGCGCCATAACTTTGCGTCAGCGATTCCAGAAAATCCATGAACTGAACCGAATGACGGTTTGCCCAGATGACCACGGCCCCTTCTCTCAGGGACAACTCGGGGTTTGGAATCAGGAGCCCGGGATCAAATCCGGACGTGGATCCCAGACCGCTGCATGTGGGGCAGGCGCCGGACGGCGAATTGAATGAAAAACTGGCCGGCGTGAACGGGGGATAGGAAATCCCGCAGGTTCGGCAGGCAGCCTGTTCACTGAAGCGGAGTGTCCCGTTTTCCATCACATCCACATTGGCAAATCCGCCGGACAGGGACAAGGCCATTTCCATGGAATCCGCCAGCCGGTTCCGAATGCCGTCCTTGATGATCAGTCGATCCACCACAACCTGAATGCTATGGGATTTCTTTTTGTCCATCGCATGGGGGGTGTCCAGATCCACCAGGACGGTATCGATGACCGCTCTGGAAAATCCCTGTTTTTTCAGGCGGCGAATCAAACTGGCATGATCCCCTTTCTGATTGTCGACAACCGGAGACAGAATCATGATGCGGGTTCCGGGATCCACCTGCAACACCGTATCGATCATCTGATCCAGTGTCTGGCTGACAATGGGCCGATGGCACTGATGACAAAAGGGTGATCCGGCCCGGGCAAACAGCAGTCGGAGGTAATCATGGATTTCCGTGACGGTACCGACCGTGGACCTGGGATTATGCCCGCCGCTTTTCTGATCGATGGCAATTGCCGGAGAAAGCCCCTCGATCGAATCCACATCCGGCTTTTCCATGCGTTCCAGAAATTGTCTGGCATAGGTGGACATGGATTCGACATACCGTCTTTGCCCTTCGGCATAGATGGTGTCAAAGGCCAGAGATGATTTGCCGGAACCGGACAGACCGGTGATGACCACCATCCGGTTTTTCGGAATTTCAAGGTCAATATTTTTCAGGTTGTGCTGCCTGGCGCCTCGAATGACGATAGTCTTTGATATCATGGGAAATCGGTTCTGATGATATAAATGATGGTTTGAATCATATCGAAAACAGGCAAAAACATTCAAAAACAGCCGAATTTACGAATTTTGAATGGCTTTGACCCGTGTTGACAACTTGTTGATAACCGGTAATCAAACCGGATTCATTGGATATCCATCCATCCCGGAAAATCTGTGCAATGACAGCATTCTCCGTAAACCTCAAAGATATTATTCATGGATAACAACAAGATAACAGATGATGATAACTTTTTGAAAAGGTCGTTCAAAAACCGGTAGGCATCCGGTTTGACTCCCTGGCAGCTCTCATATTACAACGCCCCACAATTCAAAACCGGTTGTACAACCGGTTATCCAACAATCCGTTAAACGGTCATAAACTGCGATTTTCAGTGATACCTTTTCCCGGCGGAACAAGGCGGGTGGGGGGAGTGGGTTATAAAATCGCAACAGATGACCATTTATTGTATCCCAATTATCTGTGATACCTCAAACAGAAAGTCATGTCGCCATGGAAAGTGTCTGGACAAAGGTCAAATCAGCCATCAGGGAGTGTATGCCGGGCCACACCTATCGCATGTGGCTGGAACCGGTCGAGTTTATTCGCCGGGAGCATGATGTGATTGTCTTATCCTGTCCCAACAGTTTCTCGAAGAAACGCGTGCAGGAGCATTTTGGCGAACTGATCCAGAAAGAGATGATGGAAAATCTGGGTCAATCCTGCCGACTGTCGTTTGAAACCATTCCAAAAGGAACATCCCCCAAACAGGTGGTTACGGAAATTGCCCCGCAACTCAGCCTGCCGCATATCGAACTGGTCAACTCGAGTGGCCGGATTCTGAGAAAAGAATTTACATTCGATGATTTTGTGGTCGGAAGCAACAATGATTTTGCCTATTCCGCCTCACTGTCTTTGGCATCCCGAAAAAAGTCACAGCAGGGCGCCCTGATGCTGATTTCCAAAACCGGCATGGGAAAAAGCCATCTGACCCAGGCGGTCGGCAACCTGATCCTGTCTGAAAACCCCCAGGAACGGGTGTATTATATTTCCGCAGAAGATTTTTCAACCGAAATGGTCCATGCCATGCGGAATGACCGGGTGGATGCCTTCAAGAAAAAATACCGCTCAAACTGCGATGTTCTGTTGCTGGATGATGTCCATTATCTGACGGGAAAAGACAGAACCCAGATTGAACTGGCCATGACACTTGACACCCTTTTTGAATCCGGCAAAAAAATTGTTTTTTCAAGCTGCTGTCTTCCGGTTGAAATTCCCAAACTGAATGATACACTTCGCTCCAGATTGTCCAGCAGCCTGATTTCAGAGATCGAAGCTCCCAATTTCAGAACCCGTGTTCGTATTCTTCACAAGAAGGCCTTGAATCGGGGGATGGCAATTCCGGAGGATGTGACGCGATATCTGGCCAGCGAACTGACAGAAGATATCCGTCAACTGGAAAGCGGATTAATGGGGATTACAGCCCGTGCATCATTGATGGGCGCCATGATTGATCTGGGGTTGGCGGAAAGCGTCATTAAAAACATTGTCCGTCAGCAGAAACAGATCACCATCGATGTGATCAAAAAACTGGTTTGCACGGAATTCAATGTATCCCCGGTTGAAATCATGTCGGCATCCCGGAAGCAGCATATTGTCAGACCCCGTCAAATTGCCATGTATCTATCCAGAAAATATACCGATTCTCCGCTTCAGACCATTGGAAAGAGTTTTAACCGGTACCACGCCACGGCCATGCATTCGATTATTCAGGTGGAAAAAGGATTGAAAAAAAACCGGGCACTCCTGAAACAGGTTGAAATCATCAGCCACAAGCTGGAAAACGGAAATTTCTGATTTTCATGCTGCCGGATCGCAGGTCACTGAACCGGCGCCGACCGAAAGTCAGGGGGAAAAGCGGCACATCCGCTTTTCCCGATTTCCGGTCTTCATAATTTCCCGGACTCACTGCAAAGTAGCCCCAATCGACTCCGGAGACATCATTTCGTCAAAAATTTCTGATTGAATGTGATAGTTGCATTCAATGGCGCATCGGATACTGAATGCGCAAAGTTTTCTGCACACCTCATCTTCGATACGGAAATCTCCCATACAACCGATATGATCTTCAAGAGATGCAGACCTCTTTTTTGTTTTCATTCTATTCCTTTTATGTTCAATAGTTCAAGCATGGCATCATGAATCCGGCCATTGGTAGCCAAAAGCTCCGGGCTGTCAACCATGAATGGATGGTTTGAAAAATTGGTTATGGTTGCGCCTGCTTCGCGGGCAATAATGGAACCCGCCGCAACATCCCACGGTTTCAAATTCTGCTCCCAGAAACCATCAAACCGGCCGCATGCCACATAGCACAGATCCAGTGCGGCAGAGCCCAGCCGCCTGACCCCCTGGGCCGCCATGAGACACCGGGTCATCCGCATCATGACCGGGTTGAGTATTTCTTTGAAATTATATGGAAAACCGGTAACCAGAAGGCTTTCGACGACCCGGGTTGTCCGGGATGTATGAATCGGATTGCCATTCAGTTCCGCGCCCTTTCCGGCTATTGCCGTAAACAGTTCACCCGTGACCGGATTCAGGACCACGCCAACGGCCATTTCGCCATTTTCCTCAAATCCGATGGACACCGAAAACAGCCCGAGCTGATGGGCAAAATTGGTGGTGCCATCCAGCGGATCGACAATCCAGCGGTAATGGCTTGTGGATCCGCATGCACCGCTTTCTTCCGCAACAATGGCATGGTCGGGAAATGCCTGGTGAATGGTTTTGATGATGACAGCCTCGGCCTCGACATCGGCTTCCGAGACCAGATCGATGTCTGCTTTTTTTTTAAGATGGTGAATGTTACCCAGATAATGGCGCAACACAGCGCCGGCCTGATACGCCGCACCAATGGCGACATTGCGAATTCGAAAAAGATCGGGAATGGTCATGTCAATTTTTGGCAAATGATTGATTGTGATTGAAAAGTGAACGTTTTTTATATAACCTTTACGCCAGAAGTCAACCTTTATATGGCTTTTCAGATAATGTGAGCGGTTTAAAAACGAAAACTGTCCGTAAGGATATGACATTGCCGTTGTTTCATCAGCCCTTCAAACACTGCTTTCCGTTCAGGCTCGGAACCACATCGTTTATATTTCCGGATGATTATATCCCCAATGTACAGCGCCTGGCGCCATTTCTGGATGAAATCGAAATTCTGGTTTTTGAAAGCGATTACAAAAATCTGCCTTCCGCAAACGTCATCCGACAACTTTCGGATATCAGCCGGAATTTCGATCTGGGCTATAATGTTCATCTTCCTGTCGATGTCAGTATCGCAGACCCATCCCCCATCAAACGGGAGCAGGCCTGCCAGTGCCTGTTTCGGGTATTTGAACGGATGGCGCGGATTGAACCATCCACGTGGACACTTCATATCGACTATTCCGAAAACCGGTACCATTCGGTGCAGCAGTGGCAGGATGCCGCCCATGATGGCCTGATGCGGCTTGTTTCCCTGGGTGTGGACATGCGATCCCTTTCAGTGGAAAATCTGTTTTATCCCGTCGATTATCTGCTCCCGCTGGCAGCCGTTTATGATTTCAATCTCTGTCTGGATATTGGCCATGCCCTGTTGTCCGGAATGTCCCCGTTTGATTTTTTTGATACATTCCGGGATCGCATTTCCATCATCCATCTGCATGGCGTCCGTGATGGGAAAGACCATCTCCCGCTGGATATGTTTTTGCCTGAACTGGGCAGGCAGATCATCTTCCTGCTGCAACAGGTCACCCGGGTGGTATCGGTCGAGGT
>JBFXFK010000129.1:9280-14288 GCA_050179135.1 Desulfatirhabdiaceae bacterium
GTTCAACCCAAAACTCAACACCCAAAACCCAAAACTTTTTTTGCATTTTCACGCTAAGAGGTAATCCGATGCATCCCATAAAAATCATGGTAAATGGCATGCCCGGCAACATGGCCGTCAAGGTGGCGAACCATGTTCTGGCAGATTCCCGATTCAGTCTGGTCCCCTTTTCGTTGACCGGGCCGGAAATTCTTCAGACGTCCTGCCAGGTCGGCACGCTTTCCGTGACCCTGCTGCGACCGGAAAACCGGGATGAGATTCTGGATGCCATTAAAAAAGAACCTGTCATGCCCATCATGATCGATTACACCCATCCATCGGCAGTCAATGTTAACGCAAAAACCTATTGCGATCACGGCTTTTATTTTGTGATGGGCACCACCGGCGGAGACCGGAAAGCTCTGGAGGATACCGTCCGGGCATCCGGCATTTCTGCGGTTATTGCACCCAACATGGTCAAACAGATTGTGGGGTTTCAGGCCATGATGGCTTATGCGGCTGAAAACTTTCCGGATTTGTTCAAGGGATACCGGCTCACCATCCAGGAAAGTCATCAGAAAGGCAAGGCCGACACCAGCGGGACCGCCAAAGCCATGATCGGATATTTCAACCGAATGGGCATTCCATTTACTGAAAATGACATCCGGATGATCCGAGACCCGGAAATTCAGAAGAATGAACTCAACATTCCGGAGGCATATCTTACCGGTCATGCCTGGCACACCTATACCCTGACATCGGAAGATGAAACCGCCCGGTTTGAATTTACTCACAATATCAACGGCAGGGATGTCTATGTTGCCGGTACTCTCGATGCGGCGGTGTTTCTGGCAAAAAAAGCCGCAGACCGATCCCGGGCAGAGGTATTCAATATGATCGATGTTTTGTCCGGGAAACGATAGGCAGATGATAATCAGCGGACCAACGTCATCGATCAATAGCTGATCATGAATCATTCCGGATGGTTCACACCCATCGAAGAAAATGACATATGGCGCCTGAACGAAAACCTTTTTTCTGTATCATAAAATTCGAAATTCGAAGCACGAAATCCGAAACAATAAACCAAATAACAAACCCAAATGTTCAAAATGGTGCATTGTCTGACAGATCGTTTGGGGTATTCAGACATTTGAATTTTGAATTTGTTTCGAATTTCGGATTTCGATATTCGAATTTTGTCTGAACAGGAATTCTCGTTCAAACACCATATACCTTTATAATTCTGAATTCCGACTTCTGTATACTGACTATGGAATTGACAATCGTGCGAACATGCCCACATGCGACATTGCCGTAATATCCGCATGTGGGCATTTCAGAATTTCAACATGAATCGATGTATTTTAATGATCAGGGAGTAATGAATGAAAAAGCGACTGAGGAAAAAACTGTTGTTGGGAGAATTCAAGGAAACCGGCTTTGAAATTACCTGGAAATTCAATCCGGGAAATGAAGAGACCGAGTGTAACCAGTTTCTGGATGCCATGGTGCCGGCGCTCCAGGGCAAAAATCTGGTTTTCTGGGGAGGATGCTGTCTCGATGATGCCTCTGATGGCATCATTGTAAGGGCCTCGCGATATTCCTGTACGGATTCATCCGACAAGGAGTATATTTCGGACTGGTTCCGGTCCAGAAAAGAGATCCTGGAATTTACCATTGGAGAAGATGTGAACCTGTAACGGATTTCCCACCCTGAGCCTCTCCAGACTGGAAAGGATCAGGGTGGGGGTCAATAAAACGGATTCTTCAGCCTGGAATCTGTATGTGACCCAAATCAGGTTCTGAAGCATTGGACGCCCCAAAAACCCCATCCACCGGATTCACCCCTCACCCGCGACCAACCGGGCAGTTCAGTTCACAGGCGCGACAATATTTGATAACCTTGACAGGCGCATCAAACCCCTCAATCTGCAGTTCTACCGCCAACGCACAGTCCTGTTCCATCTGAATGTTGCAGGCAGGACGTGAATAGTCACCGGTTCGCCCCGGAAGCCGGCTCTGACCATAATCTTTTGACTCATAGCAACGCGTGTCAAAAGCCCCCCTGGGACAGGCGCGCCGGCAGGGGGCATCGCATCGGGCGCAGGGATCAAACCGGGAAGGTCCGGTCGGCGGGATCAGAACATCCAGGGTCAGAGCCCGCAATCGCACACGCGGACCGTATTCCGGCGTCACCAGGATATTGTTCTTGCCAATGCACCCCAAACCGGCCAGAACCGCCACATCCTTGAGAAAGGTACCGCCCTTTTCAATGTGATAGGGCAGATGAACCGTCCGGATCGGGTATGTTGCCGAGATCCATTCTCCAAGTTGTTTGACAATCCGGGCAAGAATCCGGTTTCCGGGTGGATCCACGGCGCCGAACCACCAGTCCATATCCGGCTTGTCTTCCGGATGCGCTACCGCAATGACAAGCAGGCTTCTGGCGCTTTCCGGCCAGGCCACCTGTCCGGGTTTGAGGCCAAGCGCATTTTTTCGGGTACCGATGCCTTCTCCGGCCCCGGGCATTTGTGGCGCAAAGGTAAACGACGGTGCGGATTTCAAATCATCCACCCGGGCAAACCCGGCAAGCGATGCCCCCAGTTCTTTGGCCATTTTGATGATTGCCTCGGAAGCATTGTGTATATCGTTCAAATTCATGTGCTTTCCTTTTGTGATATGATTTTCAGGATATTGATCCGGACCCTCCCATTCAGATGGCTTGCCGGATTTTGTCCAGAGGCAAAACAATGGATTTCTTCTGCACCAGATCGCCATAATCTTCCCGCATCCATTTCATCAGCGAAAACACCATCAACAGCAGAACCGGTATGAGCGGCAGCGCCACAATGATCGAGGACAACTGCACGGCCTTGAGAGCACCTGTGGCCAGAAGCCCGACGGCAAACAGCCCCAGAATCAGCCCCCACAGGGTCCGGTTCCAGCGTGGCGGTTCCTCGGAGCCGGCAATGACCCGGGTCACCTGGGAAGAAAGGGTGTAGGCGGCAGAATTGAGCGTTGTGGCCAGAAAAACAAAACACAGCAGTGTAAAAACCGGAATGAACAGATATTTTGCGCCGGGAATGCTATTCAAAATGGCCACAATGGTCACATCGTTGGACCATCCGGATGCCTTGAGTATCCCGTAAACATCCAGCGTGCCTTTGGCCTGCAGATCAATGGCGTATCCACCCCAAACCGCAAAAAACACCCAGCAGCCCAGGCTGCCGTAAACCAGTTCTCCGAAAATCACCTGCCGGATCGTTCGGCCACGTGAAATTCGCGCCACAAACAGTCCCATCATCGGGGCGTAAGCCACCCACCATGCCCAGTAAAAAACCGTCCAGCCTTCCGGAAATCCGCCATTGGTAACCGGATCGGACCAGAGACTGATCTTGAAAAAATCGCTGATCATCAGTCCCAGGCTGTTGGTCCAGGTATTGAGAATGAAGGTGGAAGGACCAATAATGAAAACATAAATCAGCAAAAAATAGGCAATATACGTGTTGATATCCGCAAGCTTTGCCATTCCGGACTTTAAACCCGACCAGACCGTGAAGGTAAACAGGGCTGTCCAGATTGCCAACACAATCAACTGGAGGCCGAAGGATTGGGGCAGGCCGGTGATCTGGCAGGCAAGGCTTGTCACCAGTGGAACGGCAAGTCCCAGGGAGGTGCCCACACCACCAATCATGCCAAAGATGACCACGGTGTCAATCAGCTTTCCCCAAAAGCCGTCCGCATGTGCACCAATGATGCCGCGGCAGGCTGTGCTGAGTCGCAGCGCCGGGATACGTTTGACATGAATGGCATAGGCAATGGGGATTGTGGGCAGGGCATAAATGGCCCAGGGCGTGAGGCCCCAGTGAAATTGTCCATACATGCCGGCCAGTTCGCCGATCAGTCCCTTCTGGCTGTTCGGATCGATATGCAGGATCGACGTATTCATATAGTAAACCGGTTCAATGAACGCCCAGTAAACAATGGCGATGCCGATACCGGCCGTAAAGATCATGGCCGCCCATGTGTAGGTGGAAAATTCGGGATTGTCTTCGGGAGCACCGAGTTTGATGTTTCCCCATCTGCTCATGGCCAGCCAGATCAGGAAAACGACACAGAACAGCCCAAACAACAAAAAAAGCCATTTGAAATTATGCGTCAGCAGCTTGAACAGGGAATCCACAATTGCTTTTCCCTGAGCCGGGAAGAGCGCCAGCAATGCGCCGATCATTGCGGTGACAATGACTCCGGGCCACATCAGTCCATAATCAATTCGACTCAACGACCTGTTTTCCATTTTGATCTCCTTTTTTGTTCTGATGCTTTCAGACCGTGGAATTTCGGAAAATCCGGCCCGGGAGGCTCGGAAATGGTCTATTCCCACGCTGCTGTTTTTCCAAAATCATTATCCTGAAAGCGTTGTATGAGGGGGTAGGCTGAAATCAACCCGTTGATGTGACAATAGAGCAATCGGCATGCCATGACATGGCGTGATTGGTCCCAAAGACGCATATCTGTCTATCGAGCCATTATCTCGTTGAATCCGAATTGCATTTTATGGAAGTCGAACAGGGGGCGGGAGCAAATAAAACGACAGGACGGAAATCAGATTTTGTCAATGTTGTAAAAAAAATGTAAAAATATTTTTACTTTTTCGAAAAATAATTTTACCATGAAAATGGCTGTTCAGGTGCAAAGGGGCAGAGGGACAAAGTTTTACCGGTAAATGTCCTAACCCGGCATTGGAAAGCTGGGCTACGATAGCCGGCACATTTTCATCCCTGAGGGTGAACACCCCGGAATGATTCATGATCATTTACCGTGAAAATGCAGTTAAATAAACATAACCCATCAAGCCCCGTAGGGGCGACCTGTGTATTCCGGTTACAGGCCGCTCCGATGGAGCTTGATAAATGTAACTTGCATCAATTTCTACAACCATGTCGTCCCTACGGGGCTTTAAAGGAAGTTATCATTTTCATGTCTGGGGTGAGTCCAGACGTGATTCATGAGCGTTTCTCGTGAA
>JBFXFK010000130.1:0-14164 GCA_050179135.1 Desulfatirhabdiaceae bacterium
TGACATTACCGGATACAAAGCAGTCTTGGATAACTGAAAATTGGCTCCAATGACTGCTTTGACTCACATTTTTGACTCACATTTTCAAACCGCCCATTTTGCAACATTTTCAGGCCGCCGCTGACAATCGGAGCGGCCTGTCACCAGAATTCACAGGTCGCCCCTACGGGGCTTGAGGGAAATTTTTATGCGTCATTCTAAAAACAGGAACGCTCCTACGGAGCTGATAATGTACAGTTCAATTCCTATTTTCACGGTAAACAATCATCAATCATTCCGGATTGTTCACCCCAACATATGAAAATGACATGTACCGTTTTTAACCCAAAACTCAACACTCAAAACCCAAAACGATTTTTGTATTTTCACGGTAAACGCTCATGAATTATTTTGGGATGGTTCACCCCCAAGCATGAAAATGATATCTTCCGTAAAAGCCCCGTAGGGGCGACCTGTTTGTAGAAATTGATGTTGCTATTCCCATCAAGCTCCATCGGAGCGGCCTGTAACCGGAATTCATAGGTCGCCCCTACGGGGCTTGAGGGAAATTTTATGCGTCATTCTACAAACAGGACGCTCCTACGGAGCTTGATGGTATGGTTATTTTTAACCGCATTTTCACGGTAAACGCTCATGGCTCATTTGGAGTGATTCACCTTAACCGTCACCCCTCCAGGGATTCCCGCACCTTTGCTGCCAGTTCACTTCTGGAAAAGGGCTTTTGCATGAAGTGAACGCCGTCATCCAGAACCCCGTGATGGGCGATGACATTGGCCGTGTATCCGGACATGAAAAGGGTTTTGATTTCCGGATATCTTGCGTGAAGCCGGCCGGACAAGTCGCGTCCATTCATGGCGGGCATGATCACATCGGTGATCAACAGATCGATCCGGCCGGCATGGGCCTCTGCCAGTCTTTCGGCTTCGCCCGGTGTGGCCGCGGTCAGGACCGTGTATCCAAGCCCTTCCAAAATGATGCGGGCCAGTTTGAGTACCGATGCCTCGTCTTCCACCAACAGAATGGTTTCGCCGTGGCCTGACGGGGTTTTTTCATCGGGCGCGTTCTGCCGTTGATCCCCTTTTTCCGTATGTCGCGGGAGATATATCCGGAACGTTGAACCCTGATCCGGTTCGCTGTATACATTGATGAATCCCTCATTCTGCCTGACGATGCCATACACCGTGGCCAGCCCCAGCCCGGTGCCCTGTCCCACGTCCTTGGTCGTAAAAAACGGCTCGAACAGATTCTTCAATGTCTCTTTGTCCATGCCGCAGCCATTGTCGCTGACTGCCAGCATCACGTATTCGCCCGGAACGAATCCGGAATGATCGGCGCAATAGGCCGGGTCAAAGCGTACATTCGCCGTTTCGATGGTCAGCCGGCCCACCCCGGATATGGCATCCCGGGCATTGACGCACAGATTGGCCAGAATCTGGTCGATCTGGGACGGGTCCATTTTGACAGCACCCAACCCGGAGCCGGGTTTCCAGTAAAGGTCAATGTCCTCGCCGATCAACCGGCGCAGCATCTTGAGCATGCCTTCCACGGTCTCGTTCAGGTCCAGGACCCGGGGGGCCACGGTCTGCTTTCGGGCAAAGGCCAGCAACTGGCGGGTGATATCCGCCGAACGTCTGGCAGCCGAAAGCACTTCCTGGAGATTGTGATGGATGGCATCATCCGGTTTCAGTTGTGTCAATGACCATTCCGTATAGCCCATAATGACATTGAGCATGTTGTTGAAATCGTGGGCCACGCCCCCGGCCAAGCGTCCCACCGCCTCCATCTTCTGGGACTGAAGCAGTTGGGCCTGAAGTTTTTCGCGCTCGTTCTCGCTGTGTCTGCGTTCCGTGACATCCGTAAAGACAATGAAATTCAAGTGGTTGGTGGACGCCAAACGAAACTCGATCTGCCGAACCGAACCGTCCTTGCAGGTAACCGGGTATTCCATCGGTTTGATTTCGGAGTGGGTTCTTCTGACTTCCACCAGTGCGGATTCCCACTCCTGCCGGACACGGTTCCGAAACGTTTCGTCCGGATAGGCAAGCTGCCACCATTCTCCCACAGACGGCATGTCTGTTGCCGTGTAGCCAAACAGATCGACAAATTTGGGACTGACATAAATCACCCGTTCCTGCTCGTCCGAAATGACAATACCCACCGGCGCCAGCTCTGCCAGCATGCGAAAGCGGGACTCGCTCTCCCGCAGGTCCTTTTCGCCAACCCTGCGCTGAGTTTCAATTTGTAAAAAATGAAGCGCATAGGCCAGATCACCCGCCATTTCACCAAAAAGGCTTTGATCCTCGGCATCGAGGACCAGATAGTTTTCGGCAGCAGCGGCCAGATAGCCAAAACCCTTTGTTTCATGGATCAGGGGTGAACAGATGGATTGGCTATTGGCACAATCCGCTGCAATGGGGCAGCCGGCGCAGATGGTCTGACGGTCATGGACCAGCAGCACACCGTCTTTCTGTCGAAGGTGCTCGAAGCAGGGCAGCAGGCCACCCCCTTGAAATATCTCCGTCAATTCCGTGGCGTCTGCCGCGTGTCCGGCCATGGCCCAGGAGGCCGGTTGGTTCCGGTTGTCGGTCAACACGATGAGTGCTGACCGATAGCCGCGATGTTCCACCATCAGACGGCATGCCTCCCGTATCAGCCGGTCCGGGTCCCGTTCGTGGACGATCAACTGATTGACATCCCGGATCGCGCGCAGCACCTGATTGAGGTGTTCGATGCGCTCTTTGCTGCGAGCCAGTTGCCCGGTTCGCAGGGCCACCTGCCTGCGCAGGGTCCATGACCAGAGCAGAAAGCCCAAAAGCGCCAGAACCAGGGGACCGGCCACCAGTGCGACATAGCGTAAAATGGTGGTGAGGTGAAGAGAATCCGCTTTGTGCACTCCCAACCATTTTTCATGGATTCGCCGGTATTCACCACTTTTTTCGAGGATGTTCAACCCTTCGCTGAATGTGGTCAGAAGCGCTTTGTGACCATTTTGGACCGCATAGCAATACTCCATTGAATAAAGCGGCTGCGCGCCAGGCTGCAGATTTGACCATCCACGCCGTTCAATCAGGTTCAGGGCGACGATACGGACCACCAGCGCACAATCCGCCTGTCCCGCGTTTACCATTTGAAGGACATCTTCCTGACTGTCTGCAACCACGACCTGGCTGTCAATCCCGTCCTGCGCCAGAAAATCCAGCACCACATCTCCTTTCTGTACGGCAATGCGCCGGCCGGTCAGTTCTTCCCGTGTTGCAGGGGGGGGACCCGAGTTCCGGCGCACCACGCCGACATACTGGTTTGAGGCATGGGGCATGGTGAAATCAAATTTCAAATCCCGGTCCGGCGAGTAGAACATCCCCTGAACGACATCGATTTCTCCCCGCTCCAGGTCTTCCACAATGTTGGACCATGAGCCCAGTCGAATCTCGATATCCAGATCCATCACGCGTGAAATGGCCCGTGTCAGCTCCACATTGTAGCCGGCCGGTTTCCCATTTTCATCCAGATAATCATAGGGCGGATAGTTGTGGTCCCCGCCGACCACGATGCGTCGGTTGGATGGCAGTTCCAGTGCGGCAAACCATTTGGCGTGCAGATGACGGTAGGTGCCATCGGCCATGACCAGGGCCAGCCCTTCGTTGAGTAGGGCCAGCGTGTCCCGATCGCCCTCCCGCACGGCAAAACAGAAATCCTGGCGGAATCCGTCGATCGGCCGATTGACCACCCTGAGGTTTTTCAGCCCGGTTTCCCGGATCAGGCGCAGGGCCACCAGCCTCTGGGCGACGACAGCATCATGGCGTCCATCGGACAATTCGCGCAGCGCCTCATCAAATGTGGTTGTATTGTGAATCCGGATGCCGCGTTCCTCCCGGCGCAAAAACTCATCGGCGTTGTCACCGGTCATCACGGCCACGGTCCGGCCCTTCAGATCGTTCAGATCCTGAATATCCGTTGTATCGGACCGCACCACGATGGCGCCATACAGTGACATGTACGGAAAGGTAAAATCGAAGATGGTTTCACGTTCCGGGGTTCGACCCACCAGGGGCAGGGCCTGTATCTCGCCTTTTTCCAGCCAGCCCCGGACATCGGTCCAGGGGCCGGTGCGAAACGTCACCTCACGGCCCATGGCAGACAGGGCGGCCTGCATCAGTTCGACCGAAAAACCGCCGGCCCGGCCATTTGAATCCACAATACAAAAAGGCGGATAATCGATCTCGGACCCTGAGACAATCCGGCCGGTTTCCGCAGCCCGGGCATGGCTCTCTTCAACAGGAATCATGCCGAAAAACAATATCATCAGGGCTATAAGCGCATTCGCGACGGTTCTGAAGCGTTTTGAGTGTGACTGGTCATTTTTCATGGCGGTTGTCGGGTCTGTTCTGTTTCTTTTCCAATTCAATCCGTTTTTCCCTTCTCAAAAGGCACTCCTGTCTTGGGGAATTGCAAGGGACAGGCTATGCAGATACCGGGTTGCGATCCAGAACTGGGTTGCAAGATTGCCCCCGTAACCGCCCCTCCATTCCCTTGTAACGCCAAGGTATGAATCATGTCCCACAAACAGAAAGGCAATGCCCAACACCAGCAGATAGTTGTTTCCAAAAACCGCCCTTGGCGCACTTCATAAGGCAGGCTCAGCATTTAAACAGCTATCGATCGGTATAAAATTCCGGATACAGTTTTTGGGCGCAGTCTGGACAGATGCTGTGGCTGAATTCGGCTTCGGAATGATTTTTGATATAACTTTCAATCTGGTTCCAGTATCCGTGATCGTCCCGAATCCGCTTGCAATTGGCACAAATGGGCAAAAATCCGCGCAATGTCTTGACTTCCGAAAGTGCCTTCTGAAGTTCCTGTATCACGGTGTCGCGCTGTTTTTCCGCTTCCTTGCGTCGCTCGATTTCCTGTTGGGCCAGCGACAGTTCAATCTTGATCTCAGCGACCTGTTTCAGAATCGCCAGTACCGGACGGGTTTCGATTTCAATTCCTTTCCGGGTATTCTGCCAGTGCAGATAACCAAACAGAAACGGAAATGCGAAAATAGAAATAATAAACCGGCTGATCAGGGTGCCTGTCATGATGCTGAAATATACTGGAGTTCCTGCAAAGGCCCCGGTGACAAACAAAATGACATCCAGCCACATCACACCCAGCAGGGTTAAAAAGGATCGAATCCAGAGTCGCATTTTCAGATTGGGTTTACCCAGATATTCCCAGGCTATGGCCAGAAAAATCAGATCAAAAAATGTGGCAACGACAGAAGCCGCGTTGATGCGAAAATCCGGAATGGGCACGTTCGGAATCGTCATTGGCGGATGGCCGGTCAGATGAACCTGAAAATGGAGGGTCAACGCGATCAGCGGAACGAGAATGGATACCCCGATCACGGTGGAAATCGCCAGTCGGGTCGCTCGGGGGCCATCGAAAACATAGACCACAAAAATACCCAGAAGCAAAGACGTATAGAACACGGTCGAGCCGATGACAAAGGTTATGTCACCCACCTGTGTCTTTAAACCGGCATCGGTCACCCAGGACATTATCGCGGTGATACCACCGATCAATGCGTAAAAATGCAAGGGTCCAAAGCGGTGACGCAATGCGTGCGCCGACAGTACCAGAAAATAAACGGCCATCGCCTCGATGATCAGTATAACAACATCATTCCCCATTGTATCAATCTTTCTTGAAAGCTATAGGAGTCGCGTCTGATCAATCGCATCACGCAGATTCGTTGCGACAATTAAGCCATCAAGCGATTCAGGAAGCTCCGGGAGCATTTTGAATGCGCTGCCGCCCAGCATGATTCGCGGCGCATTTTCGCCAAACGCCTGCTGAATCCCGTCCACAAGCTGGATGACCCGGGGAATGTTGAAAAACATGGTTGACGATATGCCGAAAACATCCGCCCCATGTTGACGGATTGACTGAATGATGCCATCCGGCGGCACGTTGGTTCCCAGAAACATGACATCCCAGCCGTCCGACTCCAGAATATCCGACACCATGTTGGCGCCGACCTGATGCAGTTCTCCCTGCACACCGGTCATGACAATCCTGCCCCGTTTTTCATTCCGGGTTTCCAGATACTGATAGAGAACGGACATGATGTACTGGGTAATGGCGGTTCCCATGTGTTCATCGGCAACGGTTATCTGGTTGGTTTCCCAAAGCCTGCCGATTTCATACAATACTTCCTGAAAGACATCCATGTAAATTCCGGGTATGGGGTATCCGCTGTGGAAGGCATCCAGGATCATTTCCAAAGCGATCTTGCGTTTGCCGGCCAGAATATCGCTCAGATATGCCTGCCGCAGGGCATCGACGGATTCTGTTTCAAACGAATCGAATCGGGTCATGTGACCTCCGTGATTGATCGGGTAATGAATTTACCGATTTTCTCTTGAATCCTGTATCCTGAATCCTGTTTTTCCACTTCCACCCGGTTTCGGCCGTTCTGTTTGGCCTGATAAAGCGCCCTGTCGGCACGTTCAAACAGCAATTCCGGCGGTTGACCCGGCAACAGACAGGCCACGCCAAAGCTGGCGGTCACCGATTTGGGAAGATTCTCGATACGCATGGCCTGGATACCGGCCCAAAACCGTTCTGCGGCTGCTTTGCCCTGTTCCAGCGAAATCCCCGGCATCAGAATCACAAACTCCTCTCCTCCGTATCGGGCGACCAGATCATAGGGCCGGGCCCGGGTTGACACGGTTCGGGCAATGGATTGCAACACCCTGTCCCCCATGGCGTGCCCGTAGGTATCATTCACGGATTTGAAATGATCGATGTCAAACATGGCGGCCGTGATCGGAAGCCCCAGTCGCACACCCCGCTCGACCTCCCGGGCAAAGATTTTTTCCAGACTGCGGCGGTTGGCCACACCGGTCAAGGGGTCGAGATAGGCCAGTTCCGAAATTTTTTGATTGGCCTCTTCCAGATCCCGGGCGCGCTGTTCCAGCTCCGCAGTTCGTTCTGTGACCCGTTGCTCGAGTTCGGCATTGCTGCGACGCAGTTCTTCCACAAGCTGCCGGTTGGCCTTCAGAAGCCGGTTATGTTCGATGGCCCGGGTGATGACCGTATCCATTTCATCGATACGCCAGGGTTTTGTCAGATAAAAATACACCTTGCCCTGATTGACCGCCTGAATGACCGCCTCGATATCCGCATATCCGGTCAACAGAATCCGGACGGCGTCCGAATCGATTTTCAGGGCTTCGGCCAATAGCTCCGACCCGGTTTTTCCCGGCATGCGCTGATCCGCCACGATGACCGAAACCGTCTGTTTTTTCAGAACAGACAGGGCCTCATCTGCGCTGGAAGCGGTCAGGACATGGTAACTCCGGCGATACATGTCTGCCAGTGAGGCGGTGATTTCCGGCTCGTCATCGACCAGAAGCAGCGTCGGCAAACCCGAATACGGGCGATCGGGTCTGGTTGTTGAGGCAACTGTTTTCTTGAATCCCTTGCTGAGTGCCATATGGGGTTACCTTTAATTCGAATGCCGGGGAATCAGAATTCGCACCGTCGTTCCCTGATTCACCTGGCTGTCGATTTCAATCCGGCCGGCATGGGCCGCCACCACCTGATGGGCAATACTGAGACCCAGACCGGTTCCGGAACCAACCGGTTTGGTGGTGAAAAACGGGTCGAATATCCGGCCCTGGTGTTCAGGCAAAATTCCGGCGCCCTGATCAATGATCGAAATGCAATATTCATCCTGAACCTGACCCGTTGAAACCCGGACCATCTGGCCCGGACGGCTGGCCTGAATGGCATTGGCAATGATGTTGTGAATGGCCTGATTGAGGGGGCCCGGCGAACACATCAGCGGCGCCAGCTTTGCCAATTCGGTCTCGACCCGGACATCGTGTTCCTGCATCAGGGGACCCAGAAAGCGCAGCGTGGATTGAATGCCTTCCGCCAGATCCGATGGTTTTCGTTCCGCTTCGTCCAGTCGGGAAAAATTGCGTAAATCGAGAACAATTTTTTTGACCCGGTCCAGCCCCTCGATATTGGCCGAAATTTTTCTGGGAATTGCCTCGGCCAGATGTTCCAGGCCGATTGCTTCGGCTTTCTGGATGATCTCCGAATGAATCCGGTCGGAAAGGCCTTCAATTTCGGGCAGGGCATCCCCCAGGGTGTTGATGAATGCCAGCAGATCATCGAAATCGCGCTTCAGCAGCGACTCGTTGTTCATCACATACGCGATGGGGTTGTTGATTTCATGTGCAATGCCTGCGGTCATCTGACCCAGGGAAGCCATTTTTTCCTGATGAACCAGCATGGCCTGGGTCTGTTTCAGCTCCTCCAGGGCCTTGGCCAGTTCCCGCCCCTTTCGAATGTTTTCCCGGGACAGAACCGCCAACTGGTTGTTGAGCTGAATCAGTTCTTCCTGAAGCGCCAGATTGTCGCTTCGGGGCGGCTCTCCCAGCAGCACCAGGGCATCGTCAAGCCATGAAATTCGGCAGTTGAGAGAGTGGGGGATATTTTCAGAATCCACCACGTTCATCACAAAAACGTCATCCGGAAGCGCATGATCTCCCGAAAGCCACCAGGACAGGCTGTCTGCATCCGGCCGGGTCAGGAATTCCGCCAATCGCCTGTCTGCCATTTCGTTCCGGCCGATTTTCAAAATATCCGCCATTGCGGCATTGACCCATCGTACCAATCCGCCAGGGGAAACGACTACCAGATGAATCACCCGGGACGAATCCAGAAAATTGCCCATCAGGGGCATGAGCCCTGGCAGAATATGCGGTGAACATGCAGAATCCACAGGTTTCAATGCCTCGTCACGGTTGTATCTGTGGGGACAAAATTGTCACTGAGCGCGACAAACGTTGGCTGATTGACGATCATCCAATTGTAAAACGGATAGATTTCCAAAAACGTTTGTTCGGTCAGGTCCTGCCGAAAAATTTCCACCCAGGTATCCAGTTGGGCCGGCCAGTAGGTGAGCTGAAAGCCGTGGGACCGGTAGGCCCGGAACACCCACAGCACCGTATCCACCAGAACAGTGGGAGAATACATCATGAACAGTGAGTCCATAAACCGGGCATGATTCCGGTGGTTGTCCTGCATCATGGAAATGTTTCCGCCGGTCATGTAGGCGGCATCCGGACGTTTTTCCATGATCTGATTCATTTTGGCGGCCAGTTGATCACTTTTCTGGTGGTATTCCTTGGTCGCCTGCTCGGATGGCTGTTTCAGCTTCTTTGCCGATTCAATCAGTTCCTCCCGGTTCATGGGGTCCTCCTGTCTTGGGGGGTTGCGAAAATTCCACGTGTTGATAAATATCGGTCAATCGGATTTCACATTCAAGGGATTGCAGCACCACCGTTTCTTCCCGTCCGGAGGACACGGAAAACAGCCAGTTCCGGTCATCCTGTTTGTGATATGCCTCCACCAGGGGGGCGTCCTGAGAGATCATCACATACTCCTGAAGGGATGGCAGGGTCCGATAATATTCAAATTTTTTGCCCCGGTCAAAGGATTCGGTAGAGGGGGACAGGACTTCGACGATCAGGATCGGGTTTTTGATAACATCGCTTCTGTGGTCAGTCCGTTCAATTTTGTCACAGATTACCATCACATCCGGATACACAATGGCGTCTGCCTGAGAGATTTCCAGCTTCATATTGCTTTCAAATCCCCTGCATCGTTTTCTTCGCAAAGGGTCCCTCAGCTCCCCGATCATGTTGAAACAAATTGTGCTGTGGTCAGGCGATCCGCCTGCCATCGCAAAAATTTCACCGGCGAAATATTCACTTCTGAATTCGTTCCGTTCTTCCATTTCCAGGTATTCTTCTTTGGTGAACAGTTCATTTTTTTCAAGTGCCTGTGTCATGAGGTACTCCGTTAATGATTAAATAACGAGTTAATAATATAACATAACATTAGTCTTTGATTGAGTTTGTAGTGACGCCGTCAGAGGTTTTCAATGAAAAATCCTTGCCCTGATCGATGATAAAATGCCCGTACGGGCACCCTACAAACCCGGCATACAAGTCAGGACATGACGGATTTTTTCCGCCAGCGCCGTCAGGGAAAACGGTTTTTGAATGAACTGAACACCCTCGTCCAGGACACCCCGGTGGGCGATGATATCGGCAGTATATCCACTCATGAACAAGACCCGTATGTCTGGCTTGATGTGCGCAATTTGGGCATGAAGTTCCTTTCCGCTCATTTCCGGCATCACGACATCGGTCAGCAGCAGGTCGATGGAATCCCTATGAGCTTTTGCCAGATACAGACAGTCTTTGGCGGTTTCGGCAATCAGCACCCGGTATCCCAACTGGCTCAGCATGGCATGGGTCAGGTCCCGGACAATGGCTTCATCCTCTGCAACCAGAATGGTTTCATGACCGCCCATTATGGGTTCGTGACCGGTTTTGGAACGCGGCTCCGTCGTCGCGTCTTCCCGGGATACCGGGAAATAGACCTGAAAAACGGTTCCCTGATTCGGTTCACTGTACACCTGAATATGACCGCCGTGCTGCCGGACAATGCCATACACGGTGGAAAGGCCCAAGCCGGTGCCCTTTCCCATCTCCTTGGTGGTAAAAAACGGATCGAAAATCTGTTGCGCGGTTTTCGTATCCATACCGATACCGGTATCGCTGACCATCAGGCAGACGTACCTGCCGGGAACGATTTCCGGAATACGGGCAGCAACATGCGCATCCAGTGACACGGGTTTTGTTTCGATGGTCAGGTTGCCGCCGTCGGGCATGGCATCCTGGGCATTGACCGTCAGGTTCATCAGAATCTGCTCGATCTGACTTTTGTCGGCACTGACCATTCCCGGTTGCGGTCCCGGTATCAGGGCGAACCGAATATCTTCGCGCAGGGTGCGCCGCAGCAGCCTGCTGAAATCGGTAATCACCTGATTGATGTCCAGGGGCTGGATTTCCAGTATCTGTTTGCGGCCAAAGGCCATGAGCTGCCGCAACAGATCCCGGGCCCGCTCGACCGTGCCGATAATTTGCTGAACATAGCGTTTGCCGGTTTCGCCGGAAGACCCATCCATCAACAGCAGCTCGGCATATCCCAGGATGGGTTGAAGCAGATTGTTCAGGTCATGGGCCACACCACCGGCCAGAAGCCCCACAGACTCCAGCTTCTGGGACTGCCGCAATTGGTTCTGAAGTTTTTCCCTGTCCTGTTCCGCCTGTTTGCGGTCCGTGATGTCAAACACCGAAATCAGTCCGGCGGATCTGCCCTGGAACACGATGGACGCGCCATTCAGAATCACCCATTTTTCGATTCCGTCCTTGGCAATGATTCTGAATTCATATGTTTGTTGCGCCTGCTGACCACTTTGGCGGGCTTTTCCCCTTTCCTGAACCAGGGGCAAATCATCTGGATGAACAAAATCCCAGAAGTTCATGCGACACAGTTCGTCTGCCGTGTAACCGCACATGGTTTCCGCGGCCGGATTGGCATATATCCAGCGGTTGTCCTGATAAATCATGATGGCAAAGGGTGAGGATTCCGCAAGGGTGCGAAACTTTTCCTCACTTTCCCGCAGGGCCTCCTGGGTGCGAATCGATTCCGTCATGTCCCGGATGGTTCCGGAAACACCTGTCGGATGGCCATTGTGATCCTGAATGACGCGGGCGCTGATGGAAGCCGATATGGGTGTGCCCGCTTTATTTTTCAGAAGGACGATGTAGTTCTGCACCGATCCGGTGGTAAACAGGGCATTCAGCAACGGGGTCCGGTCGTCCGGATTGTAGTATATATCCCGGACCGGCCGGCCGACCAGTTCCTCGGGCCGCCATCCGGTCAGGGAAAAAACAGAGGGAGACAGAACCTGAATGGTTTCCGTCATGTCAATTTCATAATACAAATCCACAAAGGCTTCAAAAATCTGCCGATACCGGGGTTCATCCTGCAGGGATGGTGTCTGGACGGATTGGAATGCGGTTTCCTGGGTATTGTTTGTCATGTGTTACGCATCGCTTTGGGTTTGTTCAGCATATTGAAAGCTATAGGATGTTATATGATATTCATTCACAGGTATTCAGACTATAGACTTTCAGAAAAATAATTTCGCTGCGTTATCGGTCGGGAATGGCCGAAAAAAGGCCTATTCCCTCCCTGCTGCCTTGCGAAATTAATTTTCTGAAAGTCTATACAATCCACGACGATTCCAGAGAAAAACCTTTCTCCCGAAATAACCGCAGACAGGCATCCACCACATCGGGATCATATAACCCACCCCTGTGATGGATAATTTCAGCCAGGGCTGTTTCCACCCCCAGGGCCGGACGGTAGGGGCGGTGGGTGGACATGGCCTCAACCACGTCGGCAACCGCCAGGATGGCAGACTCCGGAAGAATCCCGTCTCCGGAAAGCCCCTGCGGATAACCGGAACCATCGAGGCGTTCATGGTGTTCCAGAATCATCCGGGCGATGGGCCAGGGAAAGTCGATATCCGCCACAATATCGTAGCCGACCCGGGGATGAATCTGAATGAGGGCGAATTCGATGGGCGTCAGTCGGCTTGGCTTGCTCAATATTTCTGCGGGTATGGCGATTTTTCCCAGGTCGTGAATCATGCCGGCCATACGGATGCCTTCGATTTGATCTGTTGGCAGGTCCATTTCCCGGCCAATGGCCGAGGCCAGAGAGGCGACCCGGTGCTGATGGCCCGCGGTATAGGGGTCCCGTTTTTCAACGGTCAGACTCATGGCGTGCACGATGCCTTCCAGTGCTTTTTGCAGCTTGGCCGTACGTTCCGCCACTTTTTCCTCGAGCGTTTGGCGATACATCCGGCGATCGATTTCCAGTTGCTGGCGCCTGAGGGCATTCTGAATGTTGATGATCAGCTCGTTGGGATTGAAGGGCTTGGTGATATATCCGTATGTACCGGCTTCAATGGCGGCTGCGGCCAGGGCCGGATCATCCATCCCGGTAACCATGATGACGGCCATGTCCGTATATTGTCCGGCAATAAACCGGGCCAGATCGATTCCCGACTCTCCGGGCATGTTGACATCGCACAGCACCAGATCGAATGACTGGGCCGCAAGGCATTTCCGCGCGGTTTCACTGCTGCCGCACACGGTGCATTCGTGCCCGTGCAGGGAAACGCTGCGAGCCAGCAACCGCTGTACCATCTCGTCGTCATCGACAATCAGAATTCTGGCCATCCGTCCCTCCCTGGAAATTGCCCGATCAAATTTTCCGGTTTATATTCAGGTTTCCGGTAATTCCTTTTCCATAACACGATTTTGCCTGATTTCCAACATGGATGACCATACCAAAAAGAGAAATGCCAGTGGCGCGGTCACGCGGTTTGTCCGGGATTCAGGGCGTTACGGATCTGGTGGGCCAGGTCGTTCATGGTGACCGGCTTCATGACCAGGCCCTGGATGTTGATCTGCTTCAGCACTTCCGGGGTCAGTTTTTCGCTGTTTCCGGTGCACAGCAGCACCGGCGTTTCGGGTTTCAGTGCCCTGATCCGCCGGATCAGTTCCAGCCCGTCCATTTTGGGCATGGTCATATCCGTGATGACCAGATCAAAAGGCGATGTCTTCATTCGGGACATAAATGTAGCCAGGGCCTCATGGCTGTCGGTATGGCTGCTGACCTGGTATCCCAGCCAGCTCAAAATCTGACCCAGGCTTCGGATCAGAAGCGTTTCATCATCCACCAGCAGAATAATCTCGTTTCCCATGGGCAGGGGTTCATCGGATACGGTTTTGGCTTCAACCTTGGGCTGGCTGGCGGGTATCAGCATCTGAAACCGGGTGCCTGTGTCCGGGTTGCTGGATACCCGGATTTCTCCGCCCAGGCTGGTCACAATGCCGTGAACCACGGAAAGCCCCAGACCGGTCCCCACGCCCTGTTCCTTGGTGGTGAAAAACGGATCGAAAATCCGGTCAATGATGCCCGGATCGATGCCATGACCGGTATCCTGGATGACCAGACAGATGTGAAGGCCCGGTTTCAGTCCGACATGCTGCGGCAGGTCATCCGGTGTCAACCGGTTTTCCGTCAATTCCACCAGCAGCTCGCCCCCATGATCCTGCATGGCATGGGATGCATTGGTACACAGATTCATCAGAATCTGGTGAATCTGTGCGGGATCGGCATTCACCACGGCTTTGGAATCAATTCTGGACCGGATATCGATGGTCGAAGGCAG
>JBFXFK010000131.1:0-14125 GCA_050179135.1 Desulfatirhabdiaceae bacterium
TGCCACAGGATCAGCTTCGCGGGGAAATGAGCCTGTTGGGAGAGGAAGCACCCATAGACCAGTCCACGGCACTGGTTTTAAAAAAGCGGATGGCCCATGAATTCCGCAGCCAGCTCATGATGGGGCTGCCGACCAATGATGACGAGGCCGGGTGATCCTGTTGTCAACCACGCCCTACAACAAGACATTTCTGGATCTGTCCAACCAGCTTCGGCTGTTCATTGACGAACACCAGGATATCGGTATCCGGCCAGAACGGTATATCCGGGAAAAAATCCGGGATGAGCTTCTGCGAATGCAGATTCCGGTCCGGTCCCTGGCCGCATTCGAGAAAAGCACCCATGCCGATGACTGGCGGGATTTGATGCGCCTGTACCTGGTCCGCCGGACCCGGAGCTTTATCCAGGAAAACTATGCCAAATATGATCCGGAACGGGATCGCAATTATCTGGAATTTGCGGATGGCGCCCGCACCTGGTTTCCAAAGCGGGAACCCGGTACATATGGAAGAACCCTTAAATTGAATTCAAACACCCTGTATGCGTTTTAGGTTATACTTCGCTTTTCATCTCCTGGATTTTGAATACCGGTTTGGGATAGCTGCCAGCCAAGACATTTTCCCAACATTCGGCTTTCTTGGCCCATTCCGAGACCATCCTCCCACCAGAAGACGCATGCAGTATCCGGTTGACCTCCTGTGCCCATTCCTTCAGCAGGTTTAACAGTTCTGCAGAAGCGCCCTGCTGTTGCCAAATTCTATCCAGATCGAAATTGTTTCCAAACCGGTTTGCGATTATCGCAATCAGATACGCGGTAACATTGGCCTGAAATGCCGGAAACAGGGGGCGAACCAGTTTTTGGACCGATTTGAACAGAATGGCTTTGGCAACCAGTTGTTTGTAAAAGGTCACATCCGGCATTTCGGGTGGATTGTCATCATCGTTTTCCATACCCCTCATCAGCTCCGAAAAATTTTTCTGCGCACCCAGGCTGACAATATGGGGTTTTTGATTCCATGCATTGATGAACTTTGCCAGATCGGTTTTTGTTATCTTTCTGGATGACGGCACGGCGAGTTTAAGATGTTTCAACCTGGCCGGTGTGGCCCCCTCCCGTGCAAGCATCACATTGTAGCTGCCTGCGGCGCGTTCGTAGAACCATCTGCCAGCACCATCCGGGCAATAAACGGTGTTGGCCAGCTTTTCAATTTCAACATGAAACGGTTTGTTGGCAGACAGATCCGCCTGTCGGACAACATTCTGGCTGTTGGCGTATCTGGAAATTGCAGAAACAAACGTTTCTTCCACAGCCGGATCGGCTGAGTTGAGAATAATTATTTTTGCAGCCACCCGTAATCTGCGAAGATCGACACTCGGATTTTTCTTTTTGGTAAAATAGATCGAGGCTGTGGTCTGCCCGCCGTTGACCACCTGCATTCCCCTGATGTATTTTATGCCATTGGAACCATCCGGTGTTTTACCCAGACGGACTTCATCCGCAATGATGACAATGCCGTTGTTGTATGCCATAAAATGGTCCGGATTATCCCGTATGGTGTCCCGTATCCCTTTGTTCACTTTTCCGGAAGTGCTTAAAAACGAGCGGACATTATCCTCCAGCAGTCGGGCGCCATACCTTTCATAAACAAAACGCAATGTCTCGCCCGGAAATACGGTCAGGGCATAATCATATTCCGACATCTCCCCCGGGACATAGATGCAGGGTAGCGGTGTGCCGGTTACTTCTTCAAAATTGACCACAATTTCATCGCGGGGTTTACCTTCTGACCAATGGCGATACAACCGTTCGATATCCATTATCTCCAGTTTGATTGTTTTGCCCTCATGTTCCCGTGGTTGAAAAAACTTGGATTTGGATCGTCTGTCCGTGATCACATAGATTCTGATCTGACCAAATGTTGTGAAGGAGTCCTGAATATTCATGATAAGCTGATATGCTTCGGATGATGGATCAACTGTTTTGGTCAGACGGCCTTCAGCACATCGTTTCAGAAAACGCCAGCACTGTTCAACGGCATTTTTGGCCTCTGAAACCGGTATTTCGCTCAGCTCTTCAGAACCGGAATACAGGCAGATAAACATATCCAGATTCACCTGATCCGCTTCTTCATAAACGGCAAAACCACTCAGACGGAGGATGGCATTTCCAAAAGTCCCCTCATAGTGGCAGACAACCGGTTCGGATGTCATACCCACCTCTGCCATATGCTGCATGACGATCTCAGCCAGAATCAGTTCAGGATAGGGATAACCCGCTTCCGGATCATTCAACCGGTTTTCATGTTCATCTTTTACCCGCGCCAGAATTTCCCTGTGAAATGCATCAAGTTCCATCGCATACGGCTCCCAGTGTTGTTAAAATATCGGTAAGTGGCTGATCCGGATGGTTGATACTGTCCAGATTGATGGCATACCGGACGCTTGGGATAGCGCTGGGGACACATTGCCGGGTCAGGCGGGGAAAATGGCTGTTGACCTGCAAAAGTCTTTTTTTCTGAACCCGAAACCGCCGGGTGTACCTGTCTGAAAGGCTCCAGGCAAATCCCGCATGTAACAGACGGGTCTCAAACACAGTCAGTGCATCCGGAAATGGTCTGAATACCTGTTGAATCTCCTGCGCATATTCGGGCAGATTTCTGCCGCCCTCATCACGCTTCAGCCGAATACCGGCAAGATAAAGAGGACTTGCCAAGGTATCATCGAGCTGTTCCATGGATGTGATTTTTACAATCATTTCACCAGAAGAGGCCGTTGTTTTCACCTCGATACCACCGGCGTTTATCGAAAAATCATGCAGCGCATCCAGTGGTCCTGTCCAGTATCCAACCGCAACTGCAGGGTGTACCCCTGTATCGATCATTGCCTGAAGAACAACGAGCTCACCAAAAAGGCCGGTCTCTTCCTCGGGCCCCAGTACGCCACCTTTTCCTTTTTGCATAAAATTTTGCCAGGCCAATACCCGGCCCAAAAAAATCATTACAAGCGTTTCCGGCGGTAACGAACCGGAATCAAGAAATGTTTCAACGATATCCGTTGCCATCATGGTAAAAAGTTCGATACTGCCCGCAATCTGATGCGTCAGTGCCAACCAGAAAAAATCTGTCATGCCGGGGAAAACGCCAACTGCAGTTACAGAGAAACCGTTACCTTCCGGAAGTTGGGTTCTGACAGGCATTCGGCTGATTCGAAATCCAAACAGCACAGCCTCCTCGCCGCCGGGGAAATGCCTTCCGGCCAAAATCTGACTGGTGCTGCCGGTAAAAAGCGGTATGGTCCGCCAGCCTTCCATGTTTTCAGAACCGGTATCCAGCGCCCGCCAGGCAGTGACAAGCGACTCTTTTTTACCCGACTGGTCCATACTCCTGCTCCCAAGTAATATTATTTACTTTGTATTCAACCTTATGGCCTGTATTGCTGCATGGAAAACTGACTCCAATGGCGACGACAGGCGGTGTTTCAACCGGCAGGCCGGCTTTTGCGGGATCCAGAATATACAGCAGCATCAGGCCCCTTTCCGGATGGGCCGGTACATCGTGTGAGCCAAAACCCCGAACATGCCGGATTGCGGGTCCATTGGGCTCATCCGGTTCCTGAATCGTCTGCATTCTTGCCGGATCGGAGCGCCACATCCGCCGGGTTTCTTCCAGGGCTGCCTGCCAGGCGGCAGCATCAAGGTCTATCCCTTCATCCCGGGGTGAAAGAAGACGTCCAATTGAATATCTGTCTGTATAATCGCCATTGGGTGTCCGTTTCATCATTTTTACAGTACTATCCCCGGTAACCGGTATTTCTCTTCCCTCACCACCGCCAAGTAACGCAACCGTCCAGGATGTCAGTTCGCCACTCCCGGTCATGGTGGTGATAAATTCTGCCATCAATGCTGCATCGACCTTGTAGGCGCCCGGATGGGTTTTATAGCTGTAAAGAAAATCCGTGATATCCTGCGCAGGAACATTGTTCCACAGATGGCTTCCGTTCCATTTGTGTTCCGCGCCGTTCCGGATACAGACGACCGGATTGGATTCATCTGGGATACCCATCGTTTCAAGAAGCCTTTTTGTGGTTTCAAAGTTCTGTTGCAGGGTTACAATATCCCGATGCAGGACAACCGTTTCCATCATCGTACCACTAAAAGAGAGCATCAGGGTCCGGGCTGTGCGCATTTTCAGGCGGGATGTCACCATAAGCACCGGGTGTGATTGTACCTTCAGTCCATATTCCCGCGGGGTGGCGCCGCTTTCTGCCATCATATCCAGTTCCACACGCAGTTCTTCGGATGCGTCTGCAATATGACCGTACCATTCAACCAGTTCCTGCGTGGTATATAGCCTGCACAGGTCAAGATAACCCGGTCTGTATCCAAACCACCGCCCCATCTGCATCAGGGTGTCATACATCCGGGAGGCCCTCAGAAAATAGCTGACGCTGAGTCCTTCGAGTGTCAGACCCCTTGCCAGTTTGTCTCCGCCAACTGCAATAACCCGCAAACCGGATTCCCTGTGATCGACATAATCCAATATGTCCTTCACCTTGCCGTTGATCATCCGTATGTCAATTTCACTTAAAATGTCCAGGATAAGAAGTTTCACTTCATCCCAGGCCGGAAGACAGGGTACGCCATGATCAGACCAAAGATCTCTGACAGATATATTGGTTGATAAAAAATCGCTTTGCCACAGTTGTTCCAGCCGATGAATGATTGGCAGGTGATCAATCTGGCGCGTCAGTCGCTGTCTCATCTGTCGCAAATGGGTTTCAATCATGGTGGTTACCGTCTGCTGAACCAGATTGAACCGGGTCACATGAACCAGCATAGACATGTGCTGATCAGCCTGACCTCTTAAAACACGGGCAGCGCAGGAGAGCACAAAGGCATCAATCGCCTCAACAAGGGACGGCGGAAGAATGCTTTGACCTTCATAGAGTGGTATATGACCATTTTTATGCCCGTTTGGCATCCAGCCGGTTTTCTGGTCGGTTGAAGCGGTATCTGTGAGTTTTCGAATCAGGGGGAGCCCACCTTCACGTGTGTTTCCATCACGGATGCCAAAAACCCGGATTGGGCCAATGTAAGTTGAGGGCGCTGAAAGGCTGATAATAAAATCGGATGGGAAGAGGTCGGGGCCTTCCTCTTTCGTTTCGCCCCGCTCATGGATAAAGATATTTGCAAATGGTGTAGCCGTGTAACCAACATAGGCTTTCCGGGTAAAGGACCGGAGTAGGCGGCGGATCATCCGGTTTATGGCCCGCGGCTCAAAATCAGGGTCCGGTTGACCATCCGCGTCAAAGAACTGTTCACCGGTATCAACTGACGCATGGTCGGCCTCATCATCAATGATCATAAGGGGGAGATTTGTAACAATTCTGTTCTTTGTATCCGGTTCAACAGAATCTGCGACATGATTTCTGATCCACCGGTAAAGGCGTTCCAGAACTGTTTTGTTCTTTTTAACAACAAACAGCCAGGGCCGCTGTTCCGGGGTTATGCCCAATTGCCTGGAAATCCGGGTATTGAAATCACCTTTTTCAGACCGGTTTGTGGCAAAATTAGGTCTGATAGTTGGGTCAGCGTCGATCTCACCAACACCAATGATACGGATATCATCCGGAGTTGGTCTTGTTTCATACCCGAGAAAGCCCTCATCCAGACGCATCTGTGTTTGTGATCTTAAATTGTTGTGAAGTCCTGCCAGAATGATAATTATTTTGTAACCCGCATCGGCAGCCTTGCAAATCAGGCCAGTGTAGTTGCCGGTTTTACCGGACTGGATATGGCCTACGACAAGACCTCTGCGATCCCATACACCCTCACGCAGTGGATTTTCCAAAAGGCCAAGAATCTTGTCTGTTGAACGGTCCAAAGCATCCACGGCGGTCAATGACCAGGATTTTTCCAGCCATTCACTGTACCGTATCCAATAGCGCCATTCCTTTTTTTTGACTGATGTGTACCACGGCATATGGCCGATATCGGATTGCAGAACACTGTCCTTACCAATCCAGAGGCTGAAACGGCGGATGAGTTCATCCACAATTATGTCGCGATTGATGGTGTATCCAAAATCAGGCTTTCCCACACGATACATTGCAAGTACCATGTCAATTTTACTGTTTATCAACTCCTGTGTTATCTTGGATTTATCCGGTTCGGAGTCAATAAGCGTCTGTGCAATTGTCAAAACTGATTTTTCAGACATATCCATGACGTGTTCCTTTAGGCTTCATCAATGTATGGCAGGGTTTTTACCAGATCAGGATAGTTTTGAAAGGGTTCTGTTTTAAGCAGACGGTCACGGGCATTTTGGGGTGAAAGTCCTTTCCCCATGACCATGCTGTTATACAAAGTCTGGAGAATCAGCCTGATTTCATGTGAATTGGCATCATCAGGTGAGGCCTGTTCGATATCTTTACCATCCGCATTATCCAACCAGATTCTCTGAACGGGTACAGTTTCTTCAATTACCCGCAGCATAGCCAGTATTTTAGGCTTAAGTGGCCCTGCCTCTTCAATCACAGCAGAGACAGCAGGATGATGATGATCAATTCTGTATGTGACGGAGTCATTCAGTTTGACAGCGCACCATGCCTGGATGAATTCATCCCGACCTGTGGTATGTACCGGTCTGCCCCGATAGGCAAATACATGTCTTGCTCTTTTCCGTGTATCCTCGGCAAGTTTTGTTAACCGTTCGCGGATCGATATTGGCGGTTTGGCAGTTGATTTTCTGACATCAATTTTCCATTCATTATCCAGAGTATTTGGTATATCCAGCCTGATACGTGCCAGCCGATGTGCCTCTTCTTTTGTCCACGAACGACCCCGGCCCAAGCCAAGCCAGCTTCCACCAACCAGGAGTCTTCTGTTACGATACACATAAAAACCCTGCTGCGCTGTCCACCCTTCCGGGCCAGCTGCATTTTCATATTCCACTTGTTCAAGGCGGTCTTTATGCGGAAGGATATGACATTGCACTTCAATCAGCCCATTGCTGGCGTAAAATCTGTCTACCGGTGATGACCATGTAGATGGATGCTGTGTAAGAAATGGATCCCAGGGATTGATATTTTTACCATTTATTGAAACCTGGATTCTGTTATGGCCCTTATCAATGTAGCGGTGAAAGACCATTGAAAGATGGCATTCAACGCGGTCAATCATGTCCAGAAAAGCCTGCTCCGTGTAACCGGATGTTATAATCCGGTCCAATAATTCCCAAAGCACTACCGTCCCATTGGGCTGTTCATCAATTGGTGCCAGAATGCTGTCCGAAATATGGTCATCAACTTCAAGCAGGTGCCATTTGTCATCAGAGGATAGGGCAAGGTAATCGAGATCCCAACACAGACATTCGGATATGTGATTTTTTTTGCTCGCAACAGTCAGTCTGCGGCATTGGGAAAAGGAAGCCGTTTTGAGCCCCAGACCAAAACGGCCCAAATCATTGGTCGCCCTGTTTTCAAGTGGATTCTTGTCACCAAGACGCATCGCGCGGTCAAGTTCCACAGGATCCATACCCCATCCGTCATCGATTATTCTGATGGTGCTTTTATTCCCGTCCCAATGAAAATTTATTCTTATATTTTTTGCAGAACTGGCAATGCTGTTATCGATGATATCGGCTATGGCTGTTGATGTGTTATAACCAAGACCTCTCAGAGACTCTATCATGATACTGGCCTTTGGAGGCGCGTTTCTGAAACGTTTACCAATATCAGCCATAATAAATGCTCCTGAGAATGCCTGTTCTGGTGGGGTGACGTAATTTTCGAAAAGCCTTGGATTCTATCTGTCTGATACGTTCACGTGTGAGGTCAAATTCCCGGCCAATTTCCTCCAGGGTATATTCACACTTTTCGCCTATGCCAAAACGTTTTCTGATAACCTTTTCTTCACGTGGGGTCAGGGTTGCCAGCACCCGCCTGATACCCGCCAAAGTATCAATTGTATCTGTTGTTGCATCAGCAAAATCCTTCTTTTCATCAGCAATTTCAATAGTCGTGCTATCCGCACCATTATCCAGATATGGCAAAATATTGTCAGATTCACGTGAAATGGCAATTATCCGGTGCAGTTTTTCGATATTCATGCCCAATTTGTCAGCAATTATTTCGGGCCTGAACCCATCGCCGGTTTCATCCTCCAGCTTGCGGATTTCCTGGTTTATTTTCTTTATTCTTTCAACCATGTGGACAGGTAGCCGGATAGTGCGGGACTTATCTGCCAGTGCACGGGTTATTGACTGACGTATCCACCATACAGCATAGGTTGACAGTTTGTTTCCCAAAGCATACTGGAACCTGTCAACGGCCTTCATCAGACCCAGATTCCCCTCCTGAATAACGTCCAAAATATTCAAACCTGCATATTGATATTTTTTGGCAAAATAAACCACCAGTCTCAGGTTTGCTTCAATCAAAGTGGACTTTGCCTTTTGGATTATGTTTTTGCTGTCTGAAATCTGTTTGCCAATTTTTTTCAGCTCACAAATTGGAATAAGTATCTGGCGCAAAACTATTGCGCCACACTGTCTGTTTTCAATGGAATTGTCACCGTCTTCCACAGTATGATTAACATATGGAATATCCAGTCCATCACACCACCTGTTAATCAGAACAGGTGGATATTTTGTGTCATCATTGCCAACAAAAGCAGGTACACAGGCAGATTGAACAGTTCTTTCGAGGATATTGCCAAAATATTCTACAGAACCGGGCAGATGAAATATTTTCTGCAATTCATCAACGAGCTGTTTTCTGATCATTTCCAGTTTCTCAGCACCCAAACCGGATTCCGGACCTGAAAGAATTATCCGATAGAGTTCTTTAATTGCTGTATGGGAAATGTAATTCTGAACGAAAAGGTGTTGAAGTGCAAATGGCTGCTCCCTTGCTGCTTCTCCAAAAATGGTCTCATCAGCCTCCTGATCTTCAGAAGGTATTTCATACTCATGGAGCTCCACAAATTCATCTGATTTGAAATCTCTTTTTTGAACTGATTCACAGGCAATTATCAGCTCTGCCATTAATAACGGGCAATCCAGAACTGCATGAATAATTGTCCCCAGGTTGTCATCAATCGATTTACAAAGTTTCACCTCATCATCACGGCTCAACATTTTGTATTTTTTGATTTCAGTGGTATAAAAATCAAGAAGGTCATTGGCCCCATAATCCGGATCACATAAGCAGGTTATCGCTTTATCCACCACATATTCGACATCACCATGATATTCCTGAATGTCCGGTGCAAAATTTAACGGTTCGGCTGCTTTGGAAATGATTTCATCGACCTGTATTCCCAAATCCTCCATAACCGGGATAATCCGTCTGACAAAATCCATGTCAAAGTCGAATTCCAACGCATACATTATCTGCTGTACCGAAATTCTACCACCATCAAGACCAGTAATAAAAAGTGATCGTACTGTATCCAACCGCTCAATGTCATTTTGGGACTTGGCTGATTGAACATAGATTTTTTCAGGCAACTCAATTTCAACATCCAACCATGCCTCACTTGAGTCAACCGTCTCATGCTCTCTGATAATTTTATGTAATAAATCTGACTGGTTAATACAGGCGATATCATTATCCGGAACAGTTGGAACTGCTTCCTCCGTCCATAATGAAATATCAAAACCCTCATCAGCCCAATCAGTCTCAATCTGTTCCGGCTCTGACGTTGCGTTATACCCATTGTCTTCATCAACAGTTTCAGAAAAACTTTTCAGCAGTTCTTCTACGGTACTTCTTCCACCCGCCTGAGCAAAAAACAGAGCATCCTTTCCATCATTATTTTTAAGATACAGATCCGCACCAGCCTCGATAAGTAGACTGCATATATCTTCGAAACCTTTTTTTGCCGCATACATCAGCGGTGTCATCCCCAGATTATCCCGGGTGTTGACATCGCGACCTATTGAAATGTGATGCCTGACGGATTGCACACTTCCTGTAAGCAGGGCCATTTTAAAGAAAGGGTTCATAAAATATATAACCGGATCAAACCAATATTGGTTTTTCAGTTGGTTTGTCAGTCTGTCCCGAACCAGAATCACGTATCTCGGAATTTCGATTTGTCGAATGTAACCAGCCAATAATATCATCGACAACACAATTTATTGTTTCTGGAGATTTTCCACGGATTGCACATTCCCATATGGTAAGCGTACGCCATCCTGCAGAATTAAGCATAGCCAGTTTCAACCTGTCATTTTTCTGATTGGCAGTTATCTTTTTTCCCCAAAAATCGCTGTTTGATTTGGGCATCCGAAAAAGTGGGCAGTTGTGCCCATGCCAAAAACAGCCATTTACAAATATTGCAGCCCTGAATCTGGCGAGGACAATATCCGGCCTCCCAGGAAGTTTTCCAACATTTAACCTGTATCTGTATCCCCTCGAAAACAGCTCTTTTCTGATACAAATTTCCAACCCGGTATTACGGTTCCGGATTTTTGCCATATTGATGCTGCGCTGCTCTTTTGAAACTATATCTGCCATCAGTCTGATTTCTCTAACAACCTGCTGATATTTTTAGCGATCTGATAAGATAGCAGTGGTGGGACAGCATTACCTACCTGTATGTACTGTTGGGTACGGTTTCCACAGAAAAAATAATTATCCTTGAATGTCTGAAGTCTCGCTGCTTCCCGTACAGTCAGGCTTCGACACTGGTAAGGATCATAATGAATAAAATAGTGGCCATCTTTTGAAATATGACTGGTTACGGTTGTCGCGTACCGCCATGAAAGTTGAACCCTGAATCTGTCATTAAATTTATTGTTTTGCCTGTTTTTGTGCGCTGGCTGAAGATAATCCGGAAAATCAGAGATTTTTGGAGACATTTTGATTATTTCGGCAAAGCATGCGGCAAACATGTACCGGTGCAAATCTGACGCCATATGCAACCGGTATGAATGGTTCAGGACGCCTTTCAATTGGTCATCTTTGAACCAGCCCAAAAGGTATGAATTTGCTCCATAATTTCCGGATATGTATTCTCCACCGGTATCCGCTTCCGGTATTTTTATGGTTGTAATCACCTCATCAATCTTATCAGCCAATTCAGGTGAGACTATTTTGCCAAAGCCATTTTCATCACTTCTGATTAGTGTGCTTTTGACTGTTTTCAGCCAAGCTGTTTTACTGTCAGTAATACCACTATTTTTTTTGGACAGCCCGCTTCGAATTTGTGGCATACCTGCAATGACATCCTGTACACTGACCATTCTGTCAGACGGATTTAATATGTCAGGCGATAACCCTTTTTCAGTCAGATCATGCCTGACACCGATCAGTATAACCCTGTGTCTGGCCTGTGGGATTTCATACTTTTCGGGTTCAACTATAAAATCTGTAGGCCTTTGATAAACCGGATTACCCTCATCATCCATATAATGGGGTTCTGTTGATATTGAGTACAGGCTGTATCTCAGACTGTTTCTCTGTTTTGGCTGTTTATTGTCGTTACAGGGATTTTTCAGGCTGCATAAAATCTCATCAAAGATTCTTTTATCGTCTATTTTTGAGGACAAGAGGCCTTTGACATTCTCCATAACAAAAATGGCTGGTTTGTGTTTTGCAATGATCCGGATGTATTCACGATATAAAAAATGACGGGGATCATCACCTGGAACATAGTTTTTAATCCCGCTGTTTCTTGATCTACCTACAACAGAATACGCCTGACAGGGGGGCCCGCCAATCAGGACCCACTTGTCATTGCCTTTCAGGATATCCGCGATGCGTCGGTCAAGTTCGGCATCAACCGCACTGTTGCCACCCAGTTCGACATGCCATACTGATTCATCCGCTTTTATAGCCTGGGTTGCATATTTTTTGATTTGATAAATCTCTTCGGGATTTTTCTGCTGTCTCAGGTAACCATAATATTCCGGGGGCAGGTCACGGGGTGGAAATTGACGTAAAAAGTGCCGCAATTTTAAGGTTTTGCAGGCAATCGGGTCTTTTTCAACGGAGAGTGCAATACGATAGAACGGTATACCATTTTCACCATCGACCAGTGAAAAGCCTTCTCCCAAGCCACCAGGGCCGGCAAATATATCGATTACTGGAATGCGTGAATTCAAATTTTTGGCTCCAGTCGCTTTCTAATGACGTGATGCAGTCCCATATTGGCATGTTACCCAATTTGACTAGAGTTTTTCAGGCAGGACAATATTCAAGGTGAGAATTCATACGATACTGTTGCCGGAATATCAACAAGTTTTCAGAAAAGGGGCTGGCGGAAATGCCAGTGCACGTTTTGCGGGACGTCCATTGATAATTCAGTTTATAGAGGATGAAATTCAAATTCTTTGGGGGGACATTCGTTCTGAACGTACCGTCCAAGATCAAGAGTGGCAGGGTTTTCGGAAAAGTCATCCCTCGGGAGCATTGCCGTACTTTCACAGCCGCCCGTCGGCGATTGTTCCGGCTGGCAAGAAAACCGAAAACGACTCGACGGATGAAGTCCTTCGCGAGTGTTTTTGGAATCGGGTTTTGCACGGTCGGAACGAACGCTTCCGATTTCTGGCTGATATAGGGGCTCATAGGGCTGATGATTTGTTTATCGAGTTGCGCCGGTTGATCGTCGATGCCAGACAGAATGTAGCAAGGACTGTCAATGCCGAGCTGATCCTGCTCCATTGGCATATCGGCCGATATATCCGCCGGGATATCCTCAAGAAAAATCGGGCAGCCTATGGAGATGAGATTTTGCAGGCACTGTCTGCAAAATTGGCAACAGAATTTGGTCTGGCTTTTCGCAGCGGAATCAAACTTCGATGGTACGTTTTGCCGAAATGTTTCCCAATGCCAGGATTGTCTCCACGCTTCGAAAACAATTGAGCTGGAGCCATTTCATACAGATCATATACCTGAACGACCCACTGAAAAGGGATTTTTATGCAGAGATGTGTCGCATTGAAATGTGGAGTATACGTTGCAGTGTCCGGGAAGCATCGTTCTGAAAATATTCGATGCCATCCGGATACTTCGGGATAAAGGAATCGTGGTGATTGGCGGATTACATTCACCGATGGAACGGGAATGCCTGGATTTGCTGCTGCGCGGCAGCCAGCCGGTCATTCTCTGCTCTGCAAAAGGCCTGAACCGTCTGAAACTGGGAAAATCAGCCAGAACAGCCCTGAAAGAAAACAGGCTGCTGGTACTGTCCCCATTTGACCCGACAATCCGTCGAACAACTGCGGCCAGAGCAATCTTCCGGAATAATCTGGTTGCCGCAATGTCTGTGGCCATGCTGATACCCCACGCCACAGCCAGCGGAAGAATCTGGCAGACAGTCCGGCAATCCATTGAAACTGGCCATCCAGTATTCACATTTGACGATGAGGCCAATACCAATCTCAAAGATATGGGAGCCAAAGCAGACAGGATCGATATCGTCTGTAATCTGATTTTTTCAGTGTTCGACTGGATCAAAAAACCACATAAAGATCATGCCCAAATAAAATGACGCCGATGTATTTTTACCTGAAACGATTTAAACGGATTTATCCAGAAATGGCATTATTCATCAGAAATACATGATATACGGAAAAGCAAAACGGACACTGCATATTTATTGATACGTATTACTATATGAATTGATAGATAAAAATGATTTATTGACATATATTTCCACGGAAAGTAAGAAATATCCCGACAGCATTTTAATCAGAATATTTCCCATGATGCAAAGATATACAGAAACTGTTGAATAACTTGTTAGCCCAAAGGACAACACTTGAGCCGACTTATCAGAGATGTCATATACAACGGCCAGCCACTGGAGCTGTTCCCAAAATCTGATGTGATGCAAGAGGTCGTTTTGTGTTCACTCGATGACTTGTGGGTTCTCTCTTCAACTGATGTCACCTATTCTTTCCGTGGGCAATCGGACAGTAACTGGCCCCTCAAAACGAGTTTCGAACGTTTTGTAAGCAACAAGACATGCAGAATCGCGAAAACGAATATTGGGACTCGGGGACGTTCTCACTATTTGAACTTGATTTCATTGCCAGCTTTTGATATTCGGAACGTATGCCACGACAATCCCGAATCGATGCACCCGGCGCCCTTCACCATGTGATTGGAAGGGGAAT
>JBFXFK010000132.1:0-2052 GCA_050179135.1 Desulfatirhabdiaceae bacterium
GGTAATTACTTTGGGACTCAAACTGAAAGAGATGGTGGTTATTCCCAACCTTGCTGGAAACCTGAGCCTGTAACAATCGACATTTTTTCTGCCACAAAAAACACGAACTTAAAACGTAAGATACTAATGTTGGAAAACACCTGGACGGCGTCCGGATTGTCATGTTGAAAGATATCTATGGTGTTTCAGAATCGTATTTATTAATCGGCATTCATCCTTCGCGGTTTGCCGTTTTCGGCAGGCATGCTTTGAGCCTTTGCCCCTCTATGCCCCTGTGGAATTCAGCCGGTATCACTTCATTTTTACCCCGTTATGTCAACGGATAGCTCCCTTGTTCCGGATCTCGGTATTTCCCATGCAAGATAGCTGTTGACTTCAAATAATACTTTCCGTATTATTTCAGCCAACGTCAGGGCATTTGCAATACGCCCAAAAGGGAATCCCGTTAAAATCGGGAGCGGTCCCGCCGCTGTAATCAGGGACGAAATCCGCAAACTGTCACTGTAGGGTCTTAACCTTATGGGAAGACGCGGAGATTAGGATGATCTGAGAGCCAGAAAACCTGTCTGACGGGATGTGTTGTTTATTCTGCGGTTAACAGGTAAACAATCAGTCAAAGATGGGCCAAGTAAGCTGGGTGCAGCCCTTCAAATTCATTTATGGATTTGAAGGGCTTTTTGTTTTTTCATCCCGGCTTTATTTTGCCGTCACATAAAATTGGACTGCCATCAGATGACATCATGACCCATTCAACCCAAGAAGCTTCACCGGATCTGCCTGCCAGAGTTCGGGCGATGATCGGCATGCAGGTGGGATTTCTGATCCTGATTCTGGTGATCCTGATTCTGGTCGCTTCGGGTATGGGATATATTTCGGCGCCGGCGCCGGATGTTGCCAGAATTGTGGTATCGCGACTGTTCGGCTATCTGTCCCTGGCAGCGGACATCGATCCAATTGTAACCGCCGCCATCGCCGATGTCCGACTCCCCAGAATTCTGACAGCGGCCATTGTCGGCGGGGGCCTGTCCATTTCCGGCGCCGTGTTTCAGGCCATTCTGTTGAATCCCCTGGCCGATCCATATACCCTGGGTGTGTCTGCCGGTGCGGCGTTTGGCGCGTCTCTCGCACTGTTGCTCAATTTCAGCCTGCTGGGAATCTGGTCGGTTCCCATGTGTGCGTTTACCGGCGCCATGCTGACCCTGGCGGTGGTGCTGTATCTGTCGTCCTATGCCGGCGGGCTGTCATCCACATCACTGATCCTTTCCGGCATCATCACGGCATCCATTCTGTCAGCCGGAATCAGCCTGATCAAGTATCTGGCCAACGAACAGGTTTCCATGATCATTTTCTGGCTGATGGGCAGTTTTGCCTCACGGACCTGGGCCGATGTGTGGCTGGTTCTGATAACGGTTCTGTTCGGTATGTTCGTCATGCTGTTCTGGGCCAGGGACATGAATCTGCTGATTCTGGGGGAACGGACCGCCGCTTCTCTGGGAATTCATCCACAGCGCGTCATCTGCATTCTGCTGATCACCGCATCCCTGGTCACGGCCGTGTGTGTGTCCATTTCCGGGATCATCGGATTTGTGGGGCTTCTGGTTCCCCACATGGTTCGAACCATCACCGGGCCGGATAACCGCCGGTTGATTCCGGTGGCCTGCCTGACCGGTGCGATACTTCTGTTGATTGCAGACACCGTGACCCGCGCCGTGCTTCCCAATGAAATTCCCATCGGTGTCATTACAGCCCTGACCGGTGGACCGTTTTTCTGCTATGTGTTGCGGAAACGGCAGTTTTCCCAGGCTGGATGGAAATGATTTTCGATCTTCGGGATGTCAGTTTTTCCTATGGCGCCAAACAGGCGCTGAACAATCTGTCCCTTTCCATTGATTCGGGCCTGTTTTATGGAATTCTGGGGCCCAATGGCAGTGGCAAAACCACGCTGATCGATCTTTTGATCCGGCATATTCACCCCCAATCCGGTCAGATATCGTTTTTGGGAAAACCGCTGAATGACTATGGCAGACGTCATCTGGCCCGGGAAATTGCCCT
>JBFXFK010000132.1:2152-4769 GCA_050179135.1 Desulfatirhabdiaceae bacterium
CAATACGGATCTATTTTTTTCATGCTGGCCTTCTGGCTGTGCATGTCTGCGGGAGGCGCCCCTGCCTCGGATTATCCGGTTACCATCATGGATCAGTCAGGCCGAACCATTCAGATGTCCCGGCCATTCAAGCGGATCATCTCCCTTTACGGGGCACACACCGAAAACCTGTTTTCCCTGGGACTGGATGCCGAAATCATCGGGGTGACCCAAAACGAGGTCTATCCGCCCCAGGCACTGAAACGTCCCCAGTTTTCCTATCACGATGATCTGGAAAAATTTCTGGCGGCAAAACCCGATCTGGTGCTGATCCGTCCCATGATTGATCGGGGATATGCCCGTCTGACCGATGGACTGGCCCGGCATGGGGTCACTGTGGTGTCGCTCCAGCCCACCACGCTGACAGAAATTTATGCCTACTGGCAAACCCTGGGGGTCCTGACCGGCGCCCAAACCCGTGCCGCCGACATGATCCGGCAGTTTCAGGCCGCGATCGATCAGATCGAGGCCCGAACCAGATTGATCGAACCCAAAAAACAGGTCTATTTTGAAGCGATTCACTCCCGGATGAAAACCTTTTCGCCGGATTCCATTCCCATGGTTGTCCTGAAAATTGCAGGCGGCCTCAATGTGGCCCAGGATGCCGAACCGGTTCGGGAAACCAACATCGCGTCGTATGGCAAGGAAAAAATCATGTCCAAGGCCGACCAGATCGATGTGTTTCTGGCCCAGTCCGGCATCATGAATCAGCCCTCCACAGAGCTGATCCGGGAAGAACCCGGATTTCATGTCATCAAGGCGGTTCAGAATAACCAGATTTTTCTGGTGGATGAAATGCTGGTGTCCCGCCCCACCCTTCGCCTTCTGGATGGGATCGGGACCATAGCGCGCATTCTGTATCCGGACAGGCTGGCCTCGGTTGGCCCAAGCATCCGGACGGAGGTGCGCGATTAAAGCCATCTGCATCGCAGGCGCCGGCAGCGGCAGTGGCAAAACCACCCTGACACTGGCCCTGATCGCCAGCCTGAAACAAAAAGGGTATCGGGTTGCCGCCTTCAAAATCGGCCCGGATTTTATCGACCCGGGACATCATGCCCGACTGACCGGAAAACCGGCCAGAAATCTGGATGGATGGATGCTGACCCGTGATGCCAACCTGGCCTGCTTTCAGCAGCATGCCCAAGCCGTGGATATTGCGGTGGTTGAAGGCGTCATGGGACTGTATGATGGGTACGACGGTAAAACCGAAGCCGGCTCCACAGCCCAGATGGCCAAATGGCTGGGCCTTCCGGTTGTTCTGGTGGTCAGCGCCAAAAGCATGGCCAGAAGTGCTGCGGCACTGGTTCAGGGATTTGAACGCTTCGATCCGGATCTGCACTTTGCCGGCGTCATCTTCAATCATGTGGCAAGCCCCCGGCATTTGCAGTACCTGGCCGATGCCCTGGAAGGCCATGTGACCATGCCGCTGTTGGGCGGCATTCCCGTATCGTCCGAAATTCAGATTCCGGAACGGCATCTGGGGCTTTTTACGGCAGAATCCCATCCACTGGATCAGACCCATATTGACCGTTTGGCAGCCCTTCTGGAAAAACACGTGGATATCGACCGGATGGTTGCGGGCCTGCCGGAGGTGTCTCTGCCCCGATTTCAGATCAAACCGGTTTCCATTTCCAAACCGGTTTTGACGGTTCGGATCGGGGTGGCAAAGGATACGGCGTTCTGCTTCTACTATAGTGACAATCTGGAAAGCCTGGAAGCTGCCGGCGCCCAATTGCTCCCGTTTTCCCCATTGACCGATCAAAAACTTCCGGAAAACATCGATGGCCTGTATCTGGGCGGGGGATATCCGGAGATGTTCGGAAAACAGCTTTCCGGAAATATCGCACTGCGCCAGGAGATTGCCGAAAAATGTCACGACAATATGCCGATTTACGGGGAATGCGGCGGATTCATGTATCTGTGCCGGGATCTGACCGACATGGCGGGTGAGCGGCATGACATGGTGGGCTGCTTTCCCTTTTCCATCCGCATGCTGCCCCGGCTGAAATCCCTGGGATATCGGGAAATTCAACTTCAGGCCGACTGCCTGCTGGGACAGACCGGCCAGACGCTCCGGGGTCATGAATTTCATTATTCGGAAATTGTTCCGCCGGTTGCCCATATCCCCACCCGGTATGTGACAACCCGGCGGGATGGCCAGCCATCGGCATCAGAGGGTTATCAGGTCCATCAAACACTGGGCAGCTACATTCATCTGCACTTTGGCAGCGGCCGATTTGCCACATCGTCTTTTGTGGCGGCCTGTCACCACTATCATCAAAACAGGATTCAATCATGAAACCAGAAGACATCGAGGCCGAGAGCTTTCGTATCATTGACGACGAGGCTGGAAGCCACCCGTTTGATCCCATGACCTGGTCCATTGTCCGGCGCATGATTCATACGACTGCGGATTTTGAATATATCCAGTCCATCCGGTTTCATCCGGAGGCCGTTATCCGGGGAATATCCGCCATCCGATCCGGAAAAACCATCGTGACCGACACGCAGATGGCCAATGCAGGCATCCGCCAGACCCTGCTGGATGGTTTTGGCGGCCGCAAAACCTGTCTGATTG
>JBFXFK010000132.1:4869-13871 GCA_050179135.1 Desulfatirhabdiaceae bacterium
GAAGGATGAAAACTCAAAACCCGAAACACAAGACTTGAAATTATGAAAACTACTCCAGGTACGCTTTATGGCATAGGCGTCGGCCCCGGCGATCCAGAGCTGGTACCGGTCAAATCGGCCCGAATTCTTGGGCAGGTGGATATCATCTTTGCGGCGGCATCCACCAAAAACTCCTACAGCCTGGCGGTCAAAATTGCCAGGCCCTATATCCCGGAAACCACACCGGTTCAAGTACTTCAGTTTCCCATGACCACGGAAGCACAGGAAACCCGGTCGGCATGGGAAGATAACGCACGCATCCTGATTGCCAGTCTGGAAGCAGGCAAGGATATCGCATTTCTGACACTGGGCGATTCCATGACCTATTCCACCTACGGGTATATCCTGAAACAGGTCAAACGGCTGGCGCCGCATCTGCCGGTCGTTACCATTCCCGGAATCACCTCGTATCAGGCCGCCGCCGCCTGTCTGAACACCCCGCTGGTGGAAGGAGAGGAATCCCTGATGCTGGTGTCGGGCGCCCAGGGTGGCAACCGCCTGAGGCATGTCACGGAAAAGCCGGATACCATTGTATTTTTAAAAGCTTACCGGAACATCGGAGATATCAGTCAGGCCATTGACGAGGCCGGGGTATATCAGCATTGTGTCGGTGTGTCCAACTGCGGGCTTCCGGAACAGAAAATCATTCCGGATCTCCATGCCTGCCGGGATCAGTCTCCGGATTACTGGACTCTGATCATCGCGCACCAAAAGCCATGATGTTGCCCCCATTCACCGTTGCGGCGGGGTGATATACTGTCATGTCTTCCAGTACGGGTTCCAAAAAGCGTCTGCGGTCCGGTTTCACCACCGGTACCGCTGCGGCGGCCGCAGCCAAGGCGGCTATCACCCTGTTGGTTCATGGCATACGGGAGTCTGCGGTCACCATCCATCTTCTGACCGGAGATTATCTGAGCATTCCGGTTCATTCCCTGAGCCTGGACCCCGATGGCAAAAAAGCCCGATGCACCGTCATCAAGGATGCGGGCGATGACCCGGATGTCACCAATGGCGCGGAAATTGGCGCGGTTGTCTGGATGTCCCAAACCGGCGCCGGCCAGGCGGTTATCCTGTCTGCCGGGACCGGCGTCGGGACCGTCACCCTTCCGGGCCTTGAAATCCCGCCGGGTGAACCGGCCATCAATTCCGGCCCCAGGCAGATGATTCATGAAGCGGTGTTTGATGTGCTGCAGGATACCCCGACCCAACGGGATATTCAGGTTCAGATATTTGTGCCAAAGGGTGAATTCCTGGCCATAAAAACCCTGAATGCCAGACTGGGCATTATCGGCGGCATTTCCATTCTCGGAACAACCGGTGTGGTTCGGCCCCTGTCGCATGAGGCGTATGCCGCCACCATCACCTCGGCCCTGTCCGTGGCCCATGCCACCGGCAACCGGCATGTGGTGTTGACAACCGGACGGCGCAGCGAGCGGTTTGCCATTGCCAATTTTCCAGACCTGCCCCAGGCGGCATTCATTCAGATTGGTGATTTTTTTCACGATTCCCTCAAACAGGCACAGCAAATCGGGATCAGGGACGTGACCCTTGCCGTATTTTTTGGAAAGGCCGTCAAAATGGCAATGGGCATTCCGCATACCCATGCCGCCAGTTCTCCCATGACCCTGCACCAATTATCCGAATGGACCCAACAGGTTACCCATGATTCGGCCCTGGCCCGGACTGTGGACACGGCGCACACCGCGCGGGAAGCCCTGAGCGTTTTGATGCCGGAGCATCTTTCGGTCATCGCGCATGTGGGCCGCAACATGATTGACTGCGCCAGGCAGGCAACGGAGTGCCGGATCCAGATTGGCGGAATCATATTCGACTTTGACGGCAACATCATTTTCCATGAGGCGGCAGAATGAATTCCCTGTCCGATGAATCCACCGTATCGGTCATTGGCATGGGCATGACCTTTGACGATCTGACCGCGCATCATCTGGAGATCATTCACCATGCCGATGTGCTGATCGCCGGCAAACGGCACTTGGCCTGGTTTGCGGATCAGCCTGCCGAAAAAATCGAGATCACCCGAAATATTTCCAAGGTGATCGATTATATTCAGGCCAACCGATCCAGCCGGTCCATTGTGGTTCTGGCCTCGGGAGATCCCCTGTTTCATGGCATCGGATCCACCCTGGTCCGGGCTGTCGGGCCGGAACATGTTCGGATATATCCCAACATCTCATCGGTTTGTGCGGCATTTGCCGAAATTGCCGAGCCCTGGCAGGATGCACGGATCATCAGTCTTCATGGCAAAACACTGGATGTTCAGGTCCTGAAAGCAATTCTGGCATCCGACCTCCTGGCCGTTCTGACAGACCCCCGCAACACCCCGAACCGGATCGCCGATTTTCTGCTTCAGCATGGGGTGTCCGATTATCGGATGTGCATTCTGGAGCGGTTGGGCGCATCCGACAAGTCCATCGACTGGTACAGCCTGGAATCCGCCAGTGCCACAAATGCCGGCCATCCCAATATCGTGATTCTGAAACGGCATGAAAACGCGCCACCAATTCGGCCCCTGTTTTTGGGAATGCCGGATTCGGCCTATGCCCATGAAGCCGGAATGATTACCAAGCCGGAAATCCGGGCGGTATCGGTTGCCCGGCTTCGACTGCTTCCCCATCATGTGATGTGGGATCTGGGGGCCGGCAGCGGGTCTGTGGCCATCGAGTCGAGTCTTCTGATCCATGACGGTGTCATTGTCGCCGTGGAACAAAAAGCCGAACGGGCAGCCCAGATTCGATTGAATGTTGAAACCTTCGGGGTCCGGAATGTCCTGGTCCGGGAAGGCGTTCTGCCGGATGCCCTGGACGGTCTTCCGGCCCCGGACCGGATTTTTATCGGCGGCGGGGGAAAACATCTGGACGCCATCCTGACCCGTGCATCGGCCTGCCTGAGACCTGGCGGGATCATCGTCATCAATACGGTGCTGCTCCAGAGCCTGAATATGGCGCTGACCGCTTTAAAAAACCTGGGATTTGTCACGACCGTCACCCAGATCCAGACATCCGGCAGCCGATCCATGCCCTGGGGCGACCGGATGGAGGCCCAAAATCTGGTATGGATCATTGCCGGGGAATCCAAAATTGTGGGGAAAGAAGATAACGGACATGAACATGACAGAACATGAAACACTGCCGCAGCGTCACCCGATCCTGTTCGTGGGTTCGGGTCCGGGTGATCCGGACCTGATTACGGTCAAGGGGCAGAGTGCAATGGCCATTGCCGATACCATCCTGTATGCCGGATCACTGGTTCCGGAAGCGGTTTTGAAATGGGCCGGACCCGATGCCAAAAAATTGAGCAGCGCCTCACTCAATCTGGAAGACATCACCAATATCATGGCATCTGACTGGCAGGCGGGCAGGCGGGTGGTCCGGCTGCATACCGGAGACCCCAGCCTGTATGGCGCCATCGATGAGCAGATGATCGAGCTGGAAAAGCGGCAGATTCCCTATGCGGTCATCCCCGGTGTATCCGCGGCGTTTGCGGCCGCCGCAGCCATGGGAATTGAATACACCCTGCCGGAGGTCACCCAGACCCTGATTCTGACCCGGATGGCGGGCAGAACGCCGGTGCCGGAGATGGAATCCCTGGAGTCCCTTGCCAGGCATGGGGCATCCATGGCCATTTATCTGAGCATGGGCCAGATTCAGGCGGTTCAGGATATTCTGTCCCGGACCTACGGGCCGGACATGTCCTGCGCCATTGCGTTTCGGGTATCACATCCGGATGAGACGATTTTTCGAATCCATGTAAAGGATCTGGCCAAAACCGCCGAACAGGCCAAATTGACCCGTCATGCCCTGATTATTGTGGGAAAAGCCCTGGAAGATCGGTCCGATGCGGCCGGGCCCAAGTCCCGGCTGTATGACCGGAAATTTACACATGGATACCGGCAGGGCGGGGATTGATGTTTGACAATTGCATGTCGTTTTACTTGCAATCCCGCCATGATCGTGGCAATAAATACCCATGATGTTTTCCCAATTAACCCTGTCAGAAGGAGAGACACCAATGAAAAAATGGATTCTGTTGGTTTTGATGGCGTGTATTTTGGGGGTATGTGCCCATGCAATGGCTGCCGAACAGCTTCGAATCGCCAACGAGGGCGAGTATCCGCCGTTCAATCTCACCAATGCAAAAGGTCAGTTGGAAGGCTTTGACATCGATATTGCCAATGCCATCTGCAAGGCCATGAACGTGGAGCCTGTTTTTGTGGTTCAGGACTGGAACGGCATCATTCCGGGGCTTTTGGCCAAAAAATACGACTGCATCATTTCCAGCATGTCCATTACCGATGAACGGAAAAAACAGGTCGATTTCACCGATCCCTATTATCAGGTACCGGCCCGTTTCGTGACCAAAAACGACTCCGGTCTGAAAATTTCTCCGGATGGGCTGAAAGGAAAACGGGTGGGTGTTCAGAAGGCCACCACATATGCCAATTATCTTGAAGGGGTTTACAGCGGTGTTGTCGAGATTGTCTATTACGACAATATCGAAAGCCACAACATGGATCTGGCAAACGGCCGTCTGGATGCGGTACTGGGCCAGGCCTATCTGATGGGGAAATGGCTTGAAACACCTGAGGCCAAGGGATTCGGGTTTGTGGGGGATCCGGTCACCGATGTCAAATATATCGGGCATGGCGCCGGTATTGCGGTGCGAAAGGAAGATCAGAAATTGCGGGACAGAATCAATGCCGCCCTGCATCAGATCATTGCCGATGGCACCCATAAAAAAATTGCCGCCAAGTATTTTTCGTTTGATCTTTTGAAATACAAATAACCGCATCAACCGGGCGGTATTCATGCCCTTTTTGAACCGCCCGCCACTTTTTGGAGTACAACACACCATGCGTCCCCAACCCGGCATTTATCACAAAATGGTTCAGGAAGAAGTCAACCGGATTCAACCGGATATCCGCCGGATCAGTCAGGCCATTCATGCCCATCCCGAAATAGGCCTGCAGGAGCATCGGGCCTGCCGGCTTCTGGTTGATGAAGCCAGAGCCGGCGGGTTTGAGGTTGAAACACCGGCAGCCGGAATGGAAACCGGCTTTGTCGCACAGTATCGCGCCAAAACCGATGGCCCCCGAATCGCCTTTTTGTGCGAGTATGACGCGCTTCCGGAACTGGGTCACGCCTGTGGGCACAATGTCATTGCGGCCGCATCCTTCGGGGCGGCAATGGCCCTGCGCCCCATTGTCTCCGAACTGGGCGGAACCATTTTTCTGATCGGGACCCCGGATGAAGAGGCATTCGGGGATGCATCCAAAGGCGGCAAGGTTGTGATGAGCCAGGCCGGTATCTTCGATTCCCTGGATGCGGCGTTCATGATGCATCCCACTGGCGGGAAAAATGCGGTCTGGCGCTATGCCTTTCCATTAAAGGATTTTACGCTTCAGTTTGATGGCAGGCCGGCCCATTATACCCAGCCGGAAAAGGGAATCAATGCACTGGAAAGTCTTCTGACCTTTCTGAATGCGGTCAATGCCCTCAAGCGAAGCTGGTCCCCGTCCGTGATGCTGGCCTATACCATCACGGACGGCGGCGGCCCAAGCGCCATTACGGTTCCCAAACGGGCCAAAGCCCATTTCACCCTCAAGGCGTTTGATGTTGAATACCTGAATTCCCGGTTTGATCAGATACAAACCTGTGTGAAAGCCGTTTCGGAAATCACCGGCGCCACCGGACACATTCGGGTTCTGGATGAATACCGGCATATGATCCCCAACCTGCATCTGGCAGCCAGCCTGTATCACCATATTCAATTGATGGGTGAACCGGTGGAAAGCCCGATAGAATCCCAGCGGAAACTGGAACGGCAGACATATCCGGGCATTTCAACCGATTTTTCCGATGTCAGTTGGGTCGTACCGGCCATACACGGGTATTGCAGCATTGGTGACCATAATCTGACTGCCCATACACCCGAATTTGCCAGAGCAGCCGGGGCCGAGCCCGGAAACACGGCCGCAATACTGGCTGCAAAGGCCATGGCACTGACCGCAGTGGACATGCTTTCTGACAAAACCTTTGCGCACGGTGTCAAAACCGAATTCCAGTCCTACCAAAGCAATCAGTTCTGCAATGTCCCGGGCATTCCGCCCGGGTATTTCCCGTTTCCGGAATCGTTTGTCAATTCCATCCGGAATGAGATGTGAGCATCGGCTGGGTAACAGCAGACAGGAAGCCCCTGGATATGCATGTCAATGATGTGAAACTGTCTGAAGAGGCATATCGTTGGTTATGCCGGACAGTCAAACAAACCGGAATAACAGCCAATAAACAGGGTTTTCTCATTGACAGGATAAACCAGACAGTTCCTGTCCGACATTACGAATGCTGCCTCTGAGTTTTTCACATCATCGACATGCATATCCAGGGACTTCCATACGCAATTGCGAGGAACCTGAAATCCGGGCAAACCTGCCCAAATAATCCGGAATCATTTCATCATGCCAAAATTTCCAAATGCCATGTCCATTTTCCAGCTTTTGGACAAATCCAACTGCCGGGACTGTGGTGAAAAAACATGTCTCGCGTTTGCCGGCGCCGTATTCACGGGCCGTCGCCAACTGTCCGAATGTCCCAGGCTGGACAAACAGATTATCGATGCCCATTCCGATGCGGATGCAGACCCCTTTGATGTGGAAAAAAACCGTGACGAATTCATGGAATCGCTCAAACAGAAGATTGGCACAGTCGATCTGAAAGAAGCGGCGGACCGAACCGGTGGCCGGTATGAAAATGACCGGCTGATCGTCAAGGTATTGGGAAAGGATTTCGGTATCAACCGCGATGGCGTCATTTTTACCGATATTCATGTGAACGCCTGGGTGGCGGGCCCGTTTCTGCAATATGTTCTGCATGGAAAAGGTTTGACACCAACCGGCGACTGGCGGTCGCTCCGGGAGCTTGCCAACGGAAGGGAGATGTATCCCCTGTTTCAGAAGCGGTGTGAGGAATCCCTGAAACGGGTGGCCGATACCTATCCGGACCTGTTTGATGATATGGTGCATATCTTCAGCGGGAAACAGGTGGATGCAGAATTCCAGTCCGACATTTCGGTTGTGCTGTTGCCCCTTCCCAAAGTTCCGGTGATGGTGTGCTACTGGCTGCCGGATGAAGGCATGTCATCCAGCCTGAATGTTTTTTTTGACCAGACCGCCGATAAAAATCTGGATATCGCCTCGATCTTCGGACTTGGGTCCGGTCTGGCCCAGATGTTCACCAAACTGGCGCAGCGGCATGGATTTGCGGCCATCCGGTAATGGACTCCGCACGAGGGTATTTCAAATTTCAGAGATTTCGGTTACATCGTTACCGTGAAAATGGAAAAACAGAAGTCAGAATCCAGGATTCAGAATTCAGTAGAAAATCGGTAAAATCATTTTCATATGTGCCGGTGAACCTCCTGGAATGATTCATGAACGTTTATCGTGAAAATGCAGTTAAAAATAGACATATACCATCAAGCTCCGTGGGAGCGACCTGTTTGTAGAATGACGCATAAAAATTTCCATCAAGCCCCGTAGGGGCGACCTGTTAATTCCGGTTACAGGCCGCTCCGATGGAGCTTGATGGAAATAACGACATCAATTTCTACAAACAGGTCGCCCCTACGTGGCTTTTTCGGAAGATATCATTTTCATTCCTGGGGGTGAAACATCAGGAATGATTCATGAGCGTTTACCATGAAAATCGTATCAGGGTGCAGAATGATCCAATGAATGATTAACCCAAACGATTCCGGAAGGGAATCTATTATAAACCCATAACCCAGTAAAAAAGAGGAGTATTGTCCCATGAAAATTGTTGGCATTGCATGCAGTCCCAGAAAAGGGAAAACCACGGCACTCGCATTGGAAGAATGCCTGAAGGCTGTTCAGGCAGCCGTACCCGCCATGCAGACCGAATTGCTGGAATTGGCCGATTACAAATTCAACGGATGTGTGGCCTGCGGGAAATGCGCCAAGGAGTTTGAATGCAGCCAGAAAGACGATTTCAGCCAGCTCATTCCCGCCCTGGATGATCCGGCCCTGGCCGGAATCATTGTCGCCACCCCGGTGTATCTGGGCAGCATGACATCCCAGTGCAAGGCATTTCTGGATCGGTGCGTCATGTTTCGACGGAACGGATTCCGCCTCCGGAACAAGGTTGGTGGCGTCATCGCCGTGGGTGGTGTCCGAAATGGTGGTCAGTCACTGACCATCCAGGCCGTTCACGCCGCCATGCTGGTCCAGGACATGATTGTGGTCGGAGACGGGCAGCCGACCGCCCATTTTGGCGGCACGGTCTGGAGCGGCCATCCGGACGGGGTTGCCGGTGACACCTTCGGCATGCAGACGGTTCAGAATCTGGGAAAACGCGTGGCGGAACTGGCGGCCAAAATACACGGATAAGCCGGACCAGGATCTCTCGAACCGGTTCCGTGCAAACCTGAGGGAAGAGCCATTGAATTTTTCACGGTTCTTCCCGCCACATCTCCCGCCCAAGCTCCAAATTGATCTCCGCCTGGACTGTTTTCTTGACCATTTCCGGATCATCCAAAGCGTCAGCCGATGCGGCAAGTTTCAGGAACCGGCCAAACAGCCTGACCAGATGGTCGTTGACCCGTTTGGCCGGCCCCTGTGACTGGGATTTTTGCCAGTGAACCGGTGAGTCGAACGCGGCGCTCGCCTTCAGAACATGTTCGCAGGCAGACACCATGACATCCCGTATCCACGCCACCCGGTGATCGGTGTAGGCAATTTCTCCCTCAAACCCCAGAAAACCGGACGGGATCAGCCTGCCTTCTTTTTCATATCTGCGGTACCCGCCTGTTCCCCGGAGCACGATATGGGAATGGGACAACAGATTGGCGGTCCGGTCCAGCCGGTCCAGCAGATTATTCTTCTGTAAAAACATCCGGTTGTCGGCAAGATCGGAAAGGGTGCTGTCCGG
>JBFXFK010000133.1:0-13864 GCA_050179135.1 Desulfatirhabdiaceae bacterium
GCGCTGAAGGGCTTCATGGCCGCTATGTGGCCGCCCATTTCCTCGTAATCCTTCATCAGCATGGTGTATTCCAGCGGGCATATGGTGGCCGGTGTCGGGGTCCAGTAGAATGAACCGGCCCTTACCCGCTCGACATCCACCATAAAGGAGATACCCCCTCCCGGCAGGATGAAGCCGCTGGCTCCGCCGACGGTCAGATGCGCTTTCCCGGCATGTACGGCCCGGGTCAGCCGGATGGGATACCGGGTTACTCCGGCACGGGCGCTGCCGCCACTTCCGGCGGTATATATGGCCGATACCCGGGACGGCTCGCAGGAGCTGGAAATTGCCTCCAGAGCCAGGCAGGCCGTATCGGTCAGGGCAATCTGGTTGAGCATGCCGGATTCATCCACCTCAAAGAGAGCCCCGTTCTGACCGGTTGTCTCGGTAATCAGTACCAGCATTCCGGGCCAGGCAACAGACATGTCGATATGGTCAATGACATCCACCGGGTTGATGATCGAGGTGCCGCCCCAGCCATCGCCATGGTCTCCAAAGTAGCGGCCCGGCGTGCTCTGTTTGAATTTCAGGGCGATTCCGGTCGGTCGGACCCCGACAAATTGTCCGGCAACATGGCGGCTCATCAGTCCGGTGATATGGGCATCAAGTACGATGACCTCATCTGCGGCATCTTTCAGCAGGGGAGCGAAAATTCCCAAGGTGGCGCTGCCACAGCCCACCCGCATTTTGGCGGCCTGATGTCCGTCAATCACCGGCGGGTGCCCGACCTGGATCTCCAGGCGGCTGCCGTTTTCAATCCTGAGTTTTACCGCCTTTTGGTTGGCGATATCGGTGATGGCGCGGGCAACCGCAAAGCCGTTGGGACCCGTGAGCCGGTTGACCCCGCCGATATGCAGCATCTTGGAGCCGTACTGTTCGGTCTCCACCATCCCGACGGCGCGTTTTCCGGCATATACCGCCGCACCTTCCTTGCCGATGGAAATGTCGGTATCCACTTTGACGATGACCGAAGAGTAGCTCAGCGGTACTTCTGTCACGACAGTGACGACATCCACATCGCCACGCCGTTCCATCACGATGTGTGGCGCCGGTTTGCAGCAGGGATAGGTGGTGCCGGCGCCAATGGCGGTGATGACCGGATGCCGGATCTCCAACCGGGGCTCCGGGCCGACGATGTCCTGCACATCCGCAAATGTTTGAAGCGGGGTGTTTCGGACCAGGCAGCCGTCCTGGTTGCGATACCGGTGGCAGGCGCCAATACTGCCCGGCATGACCCAGCATTTGATGGGGCAGTGATCGCATTCCAACGCGTTTTCCGACCGGACCGTTTCGGCCGTGACAGCCCCCTGTTCACAAACCCGCATGCACACGCCACAGTGCGTGCAGCGCAACGAATCAATCAGGGCCTTCTTGCTGACCATCCGGATGGCTTCCACCGGACAGTCGCGCATGCAGAAACCGCAGCCAATACATTTTTCATTATCCACCAACATTTTTGGACTCTCCTGCCGGAAGGCGATTCCCTGCAAAGGACGTATTTAGCGTGAAAATAGAAAAACAGAAGTCAGAATACAGAAGTCGGAATTCAGCATAATATGGTACATATCATTTTTATAGATGGGGCTAAATCCATCAGGAATGATTCATGATCGTTCCCCGTGAAAATGCATCGCATGGGGAAAAAAGCGAATATCGAATATCGAACAAGGAATGTCGAAGTTTGAAGTTTTCGGCTGCATTGCCGCACCGCCCAAACCCGGATTCATCCTTCTGCGGTTCCTTGTTCGATATTCTGCTGTTCGCTGTGTATTCCGGTTACAGGCCGCTCCGATGGAGCTTGATGGAAAAAACAGCATCAATTTCTACAAACAGGCCGCCCCTGCGGGGCTTGATCGAGAATCCGCCAGATCGCCCGACATCCGCTCTGCCGAAATGCCGGGTGCAGCCCCTTCAGTCTTCAGCCTTCATCCTTCAGCCTTATTTTAACACTGGTTTCCGGACCACCGGCGGTGTATTGCGGCTGGTTGTCACCACAACCTGACCATCCACCAGCACCATGGCGACCCCGGGAACATCTCCGGCCTCGATTGCTGACAGGGCGTCGGTTCCGACAGATCCCATGGGTGCATCCATGATAACCAGATCGGCATCTTTGCCCACTGCAATGACACCGCAGTTGAGTTTGTAGGTCCGTGCGGTGTTGCCCGTGGCCATGCAAAGGGCCTGGGCCGCGGTGATGGGGGTCAGGCTGGCCAGGTGATTGACGACCCGCAGAATTCCCAGCGGAATGACGCCGGTTCCGGATGGGGCATCATTGCCGATGATCAGTCGGGCCAGAGCACCGGCCGCCACACACAGGTTGCCGGCTTCCATCGCCACTTTGGGGTTGCCGCAATGCACGATTTCAAGGGTCAGGTTTGTATCCTGAACCAGTTTTTTGACCTCGTCCATGGAAACCGCGGTAGGGCCGCCGTTGATGTGCGAGACCACATCCGGGTCTGTCGCAATCACCATGTCGGCAGTGACCGTACTGCTGCCCGGAATGGAGGTGCCGCCGGTGTGCATCATGACGGTCATGCCGTTTTTCCTGGCCCATTTGACCATGGGGGCCGCGTCTTCGGGATTTTTGATGCTTCCCAGACCAATTTCGCCGACCACACAGACGCCTTCCCGGGCCATTTCTTCAAAGTCGGTTTCGGTAAGCCCCTTTTCCAGAATCACGGCCCCGCCAATGACCTTGGCACCGCCGGGTCTGTAATTCTGATAGGCCTTTCGGGTCAGTATGGCCAGTGCCTTGACACCGGCCGGATCTTTGGGACGTCCGGGGAAGTGGACCTCACCCGCGGAAATAAAGGTGGTCACCCCGCCGTGAACCGCACTGCCCAGATAGCCGATTTCGTTCTGCCTCGGGGTGAAGTCCCCTGCCACCACATGGCAGTGGGAATCGATCAGCCCGGGGGTTACGGTGGTGCCATTGCAGTCGATGGTCTTTTCGGCCGTGAGGGTTCCCATGTCTTCAAGGCGCCCCACCTGGCTGATTTTGCCGTCTGCCACCAGGATGGCGTCTCCTTCCAGAATGGGGTTGAGAATATCGCCGCTGACGATGGTACCGATGTTTTTCAAAAGAACATTAGCCATGTCTTACCTCCTGTGGACCAAAATGGCCCGATGATATGCTGGCGGCCAATACCCGTTCCAGATTGGCCGGCAGGTGATAGATTCGTTCGCCCAGAGCCCGGGCAATGGCATTGATGATTGCCGGAGCCGTGGGAATCAGGGCCGGTTCCCCAACCCCCTTGGCGCCGTAAGGCCCGGAGGGTTCCGCGGATTCGACGATGATGGGTATGATCGGGGGAACATCCGCGCAGGTGGGGATATGATAGTCCTTCATGGACACGGTCTTTTTGGGCTCGAATTCCTCCATCAGGGCAAAGCCGATTCCCATGGCGGCCCCGCCGCAGATCTGGCCGATGACATTTTCCGGGTGAATGGCCTGGCCGACATCATGGGCCGCCACCAGTTTTTCAAGCGTCACCTGGCCGGTCAGGGTATCCACTTCCAGCAATGCCAGATGGCAGGCAAAGGCATAGGTGGCGTAGGGGGAGCCGGCCCCGGTTTCGGGATCCAGGGGGATGGTTTCGGGGTCGAAATAGCCCTGCCAGAAAAGCGGCACGCCTTTGGCGTGAATCCGTTTGGCGAGCCAGGGGAAATCGATACGGTTTTCAGGGCTGGCGTTAATCACCACATGCCCGTCCCGAAAGACCAGGGAATCTTTGGGCGAACGCAGGCGATTGACCGCCTCGGTCATAAGGACATCTCCCAGTTTCTGGCAGGCGTCCTTGACCGCATTTCCCGAAATATAGGTTTGCCGGCTGGCGGATGTGGCCCCGGCATTGGTGGTGTATTTGGTGTCTCCCACGACCATGCGAATATCCGCCTGTTGAATACCCAGGGTTTCGGCGGCAATCTGGGCCAGCACGGTGCTGGACCCCTGACCGATATCGGCACAGCCGGTAAAAAGCGTGATATGGCCGTCCAGGTCCATCTCGATTCCGGCTGTGGAGGGATTCTGCACACCGGTATTGCCGATGCCGTACCACATGGCCCCGAGACCGATACCGCGTTTTCGGAACGGATGTGTCGGTGCAGATACCCAGCTTTCAACGGCCTCCCGATAATAGGGTTTGACCGCTTCCAGGCATTCCGAGATGCCGACGCTGGCTGTCAGCACCTGGCCGGTCCCGGTTTTGGAACCTACCCGCAGGCAGTTTTTCAGGCGAATCTCAAGGGGGTCCAATCCCAGATCCCGGGCATGCAGATCGATCTGGCTTTCGTGTGCAAAGGCCACCTGGGGCGCGCCAAAACCCCGCATGGCGCCGCAGAAGGGTTTGTTGGTATAGACGCAGTAACTTTCGACATCCACATGTTCAATTTCATAGGGGCCTGTCACGTGTACGGCACTGCGCGAGGCCACGGCAATGCCGTATGAGCCGTAGGCGCCGGTGTCGCAGACAATATGGGCCTTGATGGCCTTCAGGCGCCCGTCGGCATCCGCGCCGGTTTTGACCGTCAGGGTTAACGGGTGGCGCTTGGCCGTGGCCAGATACGCCTCCTCGCGGGTGTACACATGGCGTACCGGCTGTTTAAGATGGAAAAGCGCCAGTCCGATGAACCCCTGAACATTGAGATCGAGTTTGGAGCCGAAACCTCCGCCCGTAGCCGCCTGGATGATCCGCACCTGTCCATCCTCGAGACCCAAAAGCGTGACCACTTCCTTGTGGTCATAGTGGGGATTCTGGGTGGAGGCGTAGATCACCAGGGTGCCGTCGGTATCTACAAACCCGGCGCCGGCATCGGGCTCCAGATAATTGTGCTCGATCATTGACGTCCGGTAGGTTTTTTCAATGACACTGGCACAATTGGCAAAGGCGGCGTCCGCATTCCCCTGGCGGATTTTTCGGGAAAAAAGCAGGTTGCCTTTGGAATGAATTTTGGGCGCATCAGGCTTCAGTGCCTCGAACGGGTCTGTTACAGCCGGCAGCGGATGGTAGGTGACATCGATGGCATCCAGGGCCTTCAACGCAGCCGATTCGGTTTCGGCCGCGACCAGGGCCACGGCATCGGCGCGTGACCGGACTTTATCGGTCGCCAGGAGGGGCTGATCCTTGTTGATGATCCCCAGGAGATTTTTGCCCGGAATGTCCGCAGCCGTAAAAATCCGGACAACCCCCTGGATGGCCACTGCCTTTGAAACATCGATGCCAACCACCTCGGCATGATCATGGGCGCTGCGCAGGACTTTGAGTATCAGCGGGTTGTCCAACTGAATGTCGGCAGCGAATACCGGCGCGCCCCGGAGCCTGTCAACCGCTCCTGTCCGGGGAAGACTTTTGCCAATCACATTGTATTCTGGTTTCATGGATTCCTTGCCTTTCCTTTGCCCCTCTGCCCCTTTGTCCCTCTGCCCCTTATTTTTGTCTCACACCAACGGATACACCATCCGCATGAACAGGCCCTGGATGGCCGATTCCTTGTACACCGCCGAGGCTCTGCGGCTGGTCAAGGCAATAGTCTCTTCGGCAAGCACCCGTCCCGCCTCCCAGATCATGGCCGCATCCGGAATCTGCCCGGTCAGCATGGCCTCGATCCGGGTATTTCGCTGCGGGGTCGGGGTGCAGGCGCCCAGGGCAAAGCGGAAAAAACTGATCCGCCCTTCTGCATTCTTGTCAGCCATATAGGCCATGCTCATCCGGGCAACGGCCAGTTCCTTCCGGCGCCCGATTTTCTGGAAATCGGCAAAGGCAACCGTGGCGGGTTTGAGGATAAATCGGGTAATGATTTCGTGTTGGGGAAGTGCGCACATGTAGGGACCCGAGGCAATGGCTTCGATGGGCACCTCACGCTGGCCGGCCGGACCGGCCAGAACGGCCCGGGCCTCGTGGATGGCAAGGGCCGGAAGGGTATCACCGCAGGGAGAGCAGTGCGCCACATTGCCGCCGATGGTGGCCACGTTGCGGATCTGCTTGCTGGCAAAGTTGAAGGCGCTTTTTTGAAGCGCCGGTGCGTGGGCTTCCAGAATTCCGGAGTTGTAAATCTCGGAGAGGGTCACGGCCGCGCCCACGGAAAGTTCGTTTCCGATCCGTTCGATGCCCCTGAGGGCATCCAGCCGGCTGACATCCAGAAGGTATTCTGTTTTCAATGTCCCAGCCCGAAGATCGACCATGACATCGGTGCCACCGGCCACGATTCGGGTTCTGCCGCTGTTTTCCGAAAGAAACGCCAACGCGTCTTCCAGTGTCCGGGGTCTGACATAACCGGTGTTCATCATGGCGCTGCCTCCCCGCTGTTGCGTTTGACGGCATCTTCGATGGACGCAAATATCTGCCGGTAACCGGTGCAGCGGCACAGGTTTCCGGCAATGGCCTTGGATACCTGCGCATGGTCCGGATGGGGATTTTCCCGGAGCAGGGCATGGGTACTCATCAACAGGCCGGGCGTGCAGAAGCCGCACTGGACGCCATGGTGCTCCAGAAACGACGCCTGCAGGGGATGCAGACCATCTTCCGAAGCCAGGCCCTCCACGGTCAGCACCTGTGTGCCGTCCAACTGTGCGGCCAGCATCAGGCAGGAATTGACGGCCCTGCCGTTCACTTCGATGGTGCAGGCGCCACACTCGCCAATGCCGCAGCCTTCCTTGGTGCCCTTCAGGCCGATGAGATTGCGGATGACCCACAGGGCGCTGGCCGCTCCGGGAATTTCCAGAGACTGGGGACTGCCATTGAGGGTAAATTCGATATGAACCGTTTTGGGATCCATTGTCTTTCCTCTTTTTGATCCGAAACTGTCGTGGCACGTCGAAAGACCGCGCCACGGGGCCGGCGCGGTGTCATACCGGTCATGTTTCGGCGTTATCGGAGTCCATCCTCGCCCTTGATTTGATCAACGGTCAAGCCGCCGACGCGGGGGGCCGGTCTGCCGGAATCGGTGACACCCACAATCAGGACCAGTTCATCCGCCCGGGGCGCATCGGGCAGCCGAATTTCCATGGCGTCGAAATGGGACCGGACATACGCCGCATCCTTGTGGCCCAAGGGCAAATCAATGGGGCAGCCCGGATAACCAATTTTTTTGGCCGATGGCAGCAACGCCTTGCCGCCGCCGACATTATCCCGGATGGGCTGACCCAGGGCCGGGTGCATCAGGGCTGCGCAGTGTTCACGCTCGCCCAGTGTTCCGGCAATGGCCGCTTTGCCGTAACTTTGTACCTTGTCCGGAGCGATGCCCAGTGCCGCCACGGCCCGCTGAGTCAACAGAACACCCAGCTCCTTGCTCCATTCGACAAGAAGGGAGAGATCTTCGACATACTGCCCGGCAAACGGGTTTTTGAACACCACGGCACAGGCAGCCTTGCGGGTTGGTTTTTCCAGGGTGATGGCGCCGTCGGCATGGGTTTCTTCCAGAACCGTATAAATGCTCCGGATTTGGGGTTTCTGCTCGGTCATGTTATCTTATCCTCCTTTTGAAATCACATCCTGTGGAACATTTTTCTTAAAATTGGCTATAGGCAACGGCCGTATTGTCGCAAAACGGAATGATGGCGACATCAATATCGGAGATATCTTCCTCAGGTAAAAAGATTGTGGCCATTTCATCCATCAGGGTCTCGCCGGAATCGGCGGGCAGCAGTTTCAGGGCCACATCCAGAGCGTCCAGAACATGCTCTTTCATCAGTCGACAGGCCGTTTCACGCTCGCCATTTTTTATGGCGGAAAGGATCTGCCGATGGTATTCCAGTGATGCCTTCAGGTGGGCAGGGTCTTTCAAAGAGTTATAACTGATTCGGGAAATCTGGAACCGCAGGTTGTTCTCGACCTGGGTCAGACGGCTGTTGCCGGCAAGTGTCATGACAATTTCATGAAACGCCCGGTGGTGCAACTGGTACTGACGCAGAACGACCGGTTCGTTGGCAACGCAGGCTGCCATCTGGTCAACCGTCTTTTCCAGTGCCCGGATGTCCCTGTCTGTCATAACCGACATCGCAAGAGACGTCGCCATCTGGTAGATCACCGACTTGAGTGTGTAAACTTCCCAGACATCCTTTGGGGTCATTTTGGCAACAAAGACACCACATCGGGGTTTTCGGGTGACCATGCCCTCGGCCTCAAGCATTTTGAATGCCTCCCGGATCGGCGGCCGGCTGAAACGAAACCGTTTGCAGATCTCGTCCTCCTTGAGCTGCTGGCCGGGTTTGTAAACCCCGGTGATGATCAGCTCCAGGATATTTTTTTTGGCAAGATCGACCAAAGACTCAACATTCATACATTTGCCTTGGGGTTGAATGACATTGTTGGGGTTACCGTGAAAATGCAGTCAAAAATAAACATATGCCATCAAGCTCCGTAGGAGCGTTCTGTTTGTAGAATGACGCATAATAATTTCTTTAAGCCCCGTGGGGGCGACCTGTGTATTCCGGTTACAGGCCGCTCCGATGGAGCTTGATGGGAATAACTGCATCATTTTCTACAAGCAGGTCGCCCCTACGGGGCTTTGTAAGGAAAAATCATTTTCATGTCTGGGGGTGAACCACCCGGAATGACTCATGATCGTTTACAATAGAATACATTCCGTATCGAGAGATCAATCGTGTGAATTGAGAAGCCGCCTGACCGTCAGGCGGCCGCTCTGCCTGAATGCTGCTTGCGGCCCCTTCAGTCTTCAGCCTTCAGACTTCAGTCTGAATCACACCCATCGCGCCGTAACTGTCTTTTCATCCAGAAAGAGCCGCATGGATGCCATGCGTGATTTGGCCCCGCCCATAAAGGACCGGCGTTTGGAGCCCAGCGGGAAAAACGCATAGGGTTGCGGCACGGCAACGTTAATGCCGACGTTTCCGACAATGACCTCGCGCGCAAATTTTCTGGCGGACCGGCCGCTCTCGGTCATGATACAGGCGGAATGACCCAGATCGTTTCGGGTGTTGATCCATTCAATTGCCTGATCCAGGCTCTCGGCTTTGATCAGACAGGCAACCGCGCCGAAAGCCTCCTGGCTGTTGATGGCCATGTCCATGTGGCAGTTCTCGAGGATGGTCGGCCCGATAAAATATCCGGATCGGAGTTCATCCGGTATGATCCGGCCGTCATGGACCATTGTGGCGCCTTCGGACAATGCCAGGTCGATCCATCCCGCCACCTTGTCCCTACCGGACGGGCCGACATAGGGTCCCATGGAAACCGACTCATCCAGGCCATAGCCCAGCTTCATCTGCTGGGCGATATGGGTGAAGCGGGCTTTGATATCATCATAGATATCACCGATCACGACCACGTTGTCGGAACCCAGACACCGCTGCCCGGTCATGCCGAAGCAGGCCTGACGCAGGTAAATGGCGGATTTTTCCAGATCGGCGTCGGGCATCAACACAACCATGTTTTTGCCGTTGCCGTTGATTGATGAGTTTTTTCCCAACCGGCCGCACTGGGCAAACAGTTCAGCTCCCGCATCCGTGGAGCCGATGAAACCGACTCCCTGGATTTCGGGTTGATCGAGGATATATTTGTTGATTTCGCGGCCGCCATGAATCAGGTTAAGCGCACCTTTGGGCCAGCCGACTTCCTGGGCCACCCGGGTGATGAATTCGGCCGCCACCGGATCCTGACGGCTGGGGCTGATCACGACGGAACATCCGGACGCCAGGGCGTAGGGCACAAAGGAAGACCAGGCATGCATGGGAATGTTGCTGGGGGTGATAATCAGGAAGGGGCCAATCGGTTCCCAGGTCATCCACATGTCGATGCCGTTGGCCAGCTCGTCCAGATGCTCGTTGCGGGAGACCAGTCCATAGGCGGCCGAACATGCGGATTCGATGTTTTCAATGACCCGCCGGACCGAGCCGCGGGATTCGCCGATGGTCCGTCCATGATCCTGGGTCAACACGCGGCAGAGTTCTTCAAAGTGTTCTTCAAACTTCTGCCGCATGTCAAAAAGCATTTTGGCTCTTTCACGCAGGGGAATCCGGCGCATGGCCTCATATCCCCGTTGTGCGGATTCGACTGCGGCGCGCGCCTCTTCGCGGGTGGCGCTGGGGAATTCGGCAATGACCTGACCAGTCGCCGGGTTGGTCGTGGTATTGACAACCGATGATCGCGACTCGACCCATTCGCCGTCAATCAAAAATTTCAGCATGCCGTAATGGTTTTTTACTTCTGGTAAGATTGCCATCAAAACCTCCCTAAATTTGTCGCTATGGACATTTTGCATTCATTGAAAGACAGCGGGCCTGGAAAATTTTATGTCATTATCCATGTATTTGATTTTCGTTGAGCGGTAGGAAAAATTCCTGAAGAATGATGATCGATTTTTGTATATTGTATATGATATACAAAATTGATCGTTGTCAAGCAGAATATTTTTCAGATTATCGGATTTCCGCGGGTTGGGATGAAAGATGGATTTTTCCGTGAAAATGGAAAAGCAGAATTCAGAATAAAACGGTAACATAATGGAAATGATGGTGACATCGCAATTGTAGAGACAAGGCATGCCTTGTCTCTACAAATCCAATCCAGTACAAACCCGGGGGTGTCAAGGCAGTTCTGCCGGAGAGCGGTATGCCGTCCCTTCAGCCTTCAGTCTATTTCCAGATATTTTCGGAAATAAGGGATTGCAACCGATCGATGTCCTCCCGCGTGTCCACGTCAAAAAAGATTTTCGGGTCGGAAATTTCAACGTCAAGAATACTCTCTGGATTCGATTTCAGGATATCCCTGGCGCCAATGTCACCGGTTGTTGACATAACGGCCGAATAGAATCGTTGGCCGATGATGACCGGAGGTCCTTTTCTGCCCCGGCAGACCGGCACACAGATATCCTTTTGCGATGACCGGAACCGATCGATGAGCCGATCGATCAAATCTGCACCGACAAAGGGCTGATCTCCCAGAAGGACCATGATCGCGGCAAAGCGGTTCTGCACGCTTTGGGTTCCGATCCGCAGTGATGTGCTCATCCCGTCGCGGTAATCCGGATTGACCAGAATGTGCAGCCGGTCATGGTTTTCCCGCACTTTCAGGGCAGCGGATATCTCAGCCGCCTGATGCCCCAGCACCAGAACAATCCGATCCAGGCGGGATGCCAGGGCCTCATCCAGGATTTTGTCGAGGAGAACCTGCCCACCCGCCCGAACCAGTTGCTTGGCACTGCCCAGTCGGGAAGACATGCCTGCTGCCAGGATTATGCCGGCGATGGGGGTTTTTGGATCTGTCATCTGTTTTTGCGGAGCAGCCGTCTGGGTGTGTTTTGAACGTGCACAATCGATTCAAATCTGCAGAATTGGGCTTTCAAGTTGAAACATATGGCGGCTGACCTTCATACTTTTCTTTGCGGACATCGAAGGAGCGGCAAAACGACCGAGTTGAAAAGACTGGAACGAAAGTATGTCAGACAGGTAAATTGTCAAAGGCAGTTTGGACAGTGTGCCAGTTCAAAATTCGGACTTCTTTGCGGATCATGGTTTCAGTGCCGCCATAAACAAGGGTTGGTGAAAAAGCATCTCTGCCAGCCAGTGCCGTCCAGCGTTCCAGGCCAGTGAAAAAATCACGATTGATAGTCTGGCCAGACTTGATCTCGATGGGCATCAGTTTTCCGCCGAAATCGACAACAAGGTCGATCTCGTTGCCGTTGCTGTCCCGCCAGAAATACAATTCGACGTTGTGCGGTCGGTTGAAACGGACTTTCATGAATTCTGAAACAACAAATGTTTCAAAAATGCTGCCGCGAAGCGGGTGGGTCGCCAGTTGATCGGCTTCCCGAATGCCCAGCAGCCAGCAGAGCAATCCGGTATCATAAAAATAGAGTTTGGGGGTTTTTACCAGTCTTTTGTTAAAGTTGACATGATGAGGGCGCAACATGAACAATATGTAGCTGGCCTCCAATGTTGAAATCCAGGCTTTGGCCGTATTGTGGGTGATGCCGCAGTCGGCGGCCAGCGAGGAAAGGTTTAGCAACTGACCGCTGCGACCGGCGCAGAATCTTATGAATCGCTGGAATGTATCCAAATCCTGGATATTGAGAAGCTGACGGACATCGCGTTCGATATAGGCTGTGACATAAGCGGGAAACCATACATCCGGAGGCAGGTCCCGGTCATACAGCGGGGGGTAACCGCCGGTGAAAAGCATGGCATCCATATCCGGCGGGGTGACTCCACCACGGTCGAGCTCGGAAATCGCAAAGGGCAGCAGCTCTATAAATGCGGTACGGCCAGCCAATGATTGGGTAATTCCCGACATCAAACCAAAATTTTGCGAGCCGGTCAGAATGAATAATCCCATGCGGCCGATTTTGTCCACATGTGTCTGCAGATAAGAAAGAATGTCCGGCGCGCGCTGTACTTCGTCCAGAACTGCGCCGTCGGGCATCCGGCCCAGAAAGCCCCTGGGATCGTCATGGGCCAGTTGCCGGATATCGGGATCTTCCAGTGAGAAATACGGCCTGTCAGAGAAGATCGCCCTGGCCAGAGTGGTTTTGCCGGACTGTCGCGGACCGGTAATGGTAATAATCGGAAAGCCCCGCATCTGTTTGTTGATGGTTTTTTCGGCATCTCGTGGGATCATACAGTATCCTTTATTTATATTTATGTTAATTGTCAATTCGTTTTACAATTTTTATCCGGACTCAGGATGGGGGCGTTGCGTAACGGGTGTGGAATTGGGGTCATCCATGCTTGACCATTCAACATATATCTTGCAAGTGCCCGAAATGACCGTCGAAGCAAGGAACTGGCCGAATGAATAGCCGCCTTGCCAAAGGATCTGCACACAGGTCTATCCGGATTTAACGGAAAAACAGGCCATGAGGATCGGTGGGGAAAATCGACCATCCTGTATCCAGCGCAGGCACTGGGAGCGGTTCGGTGATGCGATTACAATCAAGCCCGGACTGGTTATAAAAACATTGCAGGACATGGCTGCATCGGTCATGCCGACGGCGCAAACGCTGGCGGATGACTTGCGGAAGTCCTATGGCGATAACGCAGCGTCCGGTTCAAGAAAAAATGATTTTCCCTGAATGCCTATATCCTGATCATTGCTGGGCCACCTTTCTATCCGACCCGAAGATGCACAAGATTCTTCCCCAATTTCCGGAAAATATTCCAAAAATAGCATTTTTAGTAAAACATACTTGACTAATTTATAATTTTTAGAAAATATTATTCCATGAACATCTCACCTCAAGACATCATGTCCGTACTTCGCAATTATAATCCCTGGTGGTCAGGCAAATGTGTTTCCGATCTTCCACCATGGCGTCGGGCGGCATACAATGAAATCAATTTATGGCTACACAATCCGCCAGCCCATCGGGCGCTGCTTGTTAGCGGCGCCCGCCAGGTTGGCAAAACCACTCTTTTGCTCCAAGCATGTGAAGCACTGGTTTCAGAAGGAATTTCGCCGCCGAATGTTCTTTATGCGACGTTTGATCATCCTTTGCTCAAATTGGCAGGTATAGAACAGGTTCTCAAACTCTGGCGTGAGTCCGAACTGGCAGATCAAGGAACCGAATATTTGTTTCTGGACGAAATCCAGTTCATTCGGGATTGGCAGGTCTGGCTGAAACATCAGGTTGATTTTAACAAAAAACGCCGAATCACGGTAACGGGTTCAGCGGTGCCACTGGTTACAGCAGGCCAGGAATCCGGTGTTGGACGGTGGCATACGATTAAACTGGCGACTCTTTCTTTCCATGAGTTTTTACGGATCAAAATGCTGTCTGTTCCGGATATTCCGGAGGTAAACTCGTTTGCACAGCTTTTTTCCTGGTCTCCAGGCCAATTCAACCGGGTTGCAGAACTTGCACGCCCCCT
>JBFXFK010000134.1:0-13863 GCA_050179135.1 Desulfatirhabdiaceae bacterium
ATTCATTTACCATCAACCGGTTCAGCCCGCGCACCAGGGATTTGATGCCGATCAGGGTATGTGCGATGGGCACCCCAATGTTGCGCGTGACCGTGGAATCGGTCAGATCCCGCTGAAGTCGGGATATGGGCAGCTTGGCGGACAGATGTTCGAAAATGGCATTGGCCACGCCCAGATTACCCTCTGCGTTTTCAAAATCAATGGGATTGACCTTGTGCGGCATGGTCGATGATCCCACTTCCCTGGCCCGAATTTCCTGCCGGAAGTAATTGAGACTGATATAGGCCCACATGTCCCGGGACATATCGATCAGAATGGTATTGATGCGTTTGATGCCATCGCAAAATGCCGCCAGATGGTCATAGGGTTCGATCTGTGTGGTGATCCGGGTGCGGGTCAGTCCCAGAGCACCCTGGATCAGACGATCTGCGAATGCCGGCCAGTCAATGTGCGGCCAGGCCACATGATGCGCATTGAAATTCCCGGTGGCCCCACCAAATTTGGCGCAAAAGGGGATCTGATTCAGAAGTCGGATCTGGCCTTCGATGCGTTCGATAAACACCAGAATTTCCTTTCCCAAAAGGGTCGGGGATGCCGGCTGACCATGTGTCCTGGCCAGCATGGGAATGGCCTGCCACTGGTCGGCCCGTGTTTTCAGGGCATCTGTCAGTTGGTTCAGCTCCGGAAAAAACACCTTCTGAACCGCATCTTTCAGGCTGAGCGGCAGGGCCGTATTGTTGATATCCTGGGATGTGAGGCCGAAATGAATAAATTCCTTCCACCCGGATAAATCCAGTTTGTCAAATATGTCCCGCAGGTAATACTCCACGGCCTTGACATCGTGATTGGTAACGGCTTCGATGTCTTTTATTGCCTGTGCGTCTTCGGGCTGAAATTTTTGATAAACCGAGCGGACTGCGGCTTTCTGTGCTTCGGAAAACCGGCCAATCTGCGGCAGGGACAAATCCGTCAGCGCGATAATATATTCGATCTCGACCTGAACCCGGTAACGGATCAGCGCATATTCGGAAAAATAGTCTGCCAGGGCCGCGGTGTTTTTGCGGTAGCGCCCATCCACCGGGGATATGGCGGTCAATGATGATACGGGTTGCATGGTTTCCTCTTTATATAAAAAAATATGAGTGTTTCTATGAAAATTTAAAAACAGTTATAATTAAAAACCATAAATACCGTGACAGAAATATAAAACGAATATCGAATATCGAACAAGGAATGTCGAATTTTGAAGTTTTCGGCTTCTTTGCCGGGCTGCTACAAGCCGTGTTCATCCTTCTGCGGTTCCTTGTTCGATATTCTGCGGTTCGCTGTTTATTTTCATTCATGGGGTGAACCCATCCATGATTCATGATCTTTTATCGTGAAAACAGCCGCAAATCACGATATCGCGGTCCTCGCCGACAGCCAGAAAACGGCCCCTTTCATCCTTCATCCTTCATCCTTCCGCCTTCATCCTTAACGAACATTCCGCCCCCAAAAACCGCAAAGACATGACCGTAATATCATCAAACTGGGCCATTGTTCCGGCATGCTCCTGAACATGCTCAACGACCGCGTTGACCATGTCCTCTGTTGACAGGTGAATCGATTCCGACAAACAGGCTTTCAGGCGGGTTTCACCAAACTGGTTTTCCCGGGTGTCAATGGATTCCGTGACACCATCCGTGTAAAGAAACAGGGTTTGTCCGGAGCGGACCATCATTTCCGAGTTCTGGAATTCAAAGCCCTCCATAACCCCGAGCGCAATGCCTTTCGGCGACACCAGGGGGCGGACGTCGTTTTCCGCAACAATCAGATAGGGGGGATTGTGGCCGGCATTGCAATACCAGAGGTGTCCGGTCCGAATATTCAGAATGCCCACAAAAGTGGTCACAAACATCATGGACGGGTTGTCCATGGACAGGTCCTCATTGACGCGTGTCATGACGGTGGCCGGATCGACGCCCGCATTGAACTTGGTTTTGATGAGTGTCCGGGTAATCGCCATGAACAGCGAGGCGGGAACCCCTTTTCCCGAAACATCCCCGACTGTAAAACAGAAATGATCCGAATCCAGAAAAAAGAAATCATACAGGTCCCCCCCGACTTCCCTGGCCGGAATCAGTTTGGCATGGATACTGAATTGGGGGCAGGACGGCGGGCCGGGAAAAATTTTGGGCAGAATGCCCATTTGAATATCATGGGCAATTGTCAGCTCACTTTCGATGCGCTCTTTGGCAGCGGTGGTTTCGGTCAGATTGTGAATATATTCCTTTAGCGATATCTGCATCTGGTTAAAGGCGTCACGCAGTCGCCCAACCTCATCCCGGGATACCGCCGGTGGCAGAACCGTGTCCAGGTTACCCGAGGCGATGGATTGCACAACACCGGTCAGATGCTGCAGGGGGCGGGTGATGGAACCTGCGATACTGACAATGACAATACCCAGAATCACAATTCCGGAAACAGCCAGAAATACCACAATCTGATTCAGCTTATGGATATCGAGCAAGGCCTCGTCTGCCGGAAAAAACACGCCAAGAGACCAGCCATTGGCATTGACCGGTGCATAGTACAGATAGCCTTCAACCTGACTGCCCGGGTCCTTGGACCGGGTGAAACCGGTTTTGCCCTGAATCATGTTTCTGCCGATCTCCCGCATATTCGGATGTGACAATTCCTCGTTCAGGCTGAACAGGGTTTCGTTCATGATATTGCGGGCCGATGGATGGGTGACAAAGGTGCCGTTTTTGCTGATCAAAAATCCATAACCGGTTTCAAGAACATGGATATTGCCGACGATGCTCTGCAGCCATTCCAGAGAAATATCCATGGTGATGACCCCTGTAAAAACGCGCCGGTCTCCGTCTTTCCGATAAAATGGGGTGGAATAGGTTGCCATCAGGATGTTGCCGGCGCCTTCATCAAAATAGGGTTCACTCCATGCGGATGCACCCAATTCTTTGGGGACGACATACCAGTCATAATAAAAATAATGATAATCCTTGCCGCCGATGGCCGTAAACCGGATATCGTCCCCCTGTTTGTAATAATAGGGTGAGAAATAATAACTGGACGAATCAAATGCATACGGTTCGAATGCAATGGCCGAGCCATAAACTTCCGGGTTGTTTCTGACGCTTTTCTCCAGAACATCCAGAAGTTCCTCACGCGTATAATCGGTATTTTCAATCCAGATGGCGGCAGTCTCGGGTATTTTCTGTATCGGCGCCAAAACGGCATCGATGCGGTTGACAATATTCAGCGTCAGATTCTCGGCATTATTTGCCAGATTCTTTAAAATCAGCCGACGGGAAGACAGATAATTGACGGCAAATATCGAAAGGAAAATCAGTGTGACGCCGGTCAGAATAAACACCCCCAGTTTGAATGCAATGCCGCTATTTCGTAGCATGATGAACACATCCTTTTGAAAAATATTCAAAATTGGGGGAAAACATGATCAGGTTGTCGTCATGAAGAACAGTGGAGACCCGCTGGAAATCCGATTCCTTCAGCTCGAAGGTTTTTGTCCCGTTTCTTCCCGGATCGATCAGATTCTGCATGCGATCGAGCATCCATCGCTGATGAATCCGATTGGCCGGAACAAAATTTTTTTCCATAACCGGAATGACGATATCAAGCGCCTCTTCCGGATGTTCAAACGCATAATACCAGCCTTCAAGTGACGCCATGACAAAGCGGCAAAGCAGATCCGCCTTTTTGAACCAGGTATCACCCAGAACATAAATACCGTCTTCGGGGAAATTGAGATCATAATCCGGAAAGAATATGGTGTTGAGTTCATCCGGGTCGATGCCATAGGTCATCAGGGTGTGAAATTCATTGTACCACATGACCAGGGCCAGATCCACGCCGCCTCTCAGAAACAGATTGAGCGTATTGGCGGCTGTGACGGTTTGCACATTCAGATGATATTTGGCAAAAAACGCCCGGGGCTGAATTTGAAAGTCAGCCGGCCACATGGCAATCTTTTTTCCTTCCAGATCTGCCGGAGACACAATGCCGCTGGATTTTCTGGATACCATCATCAGGGCCGAACGTTGTACCACCTGGGCCAGATTGACCACATCGGCCCCGCTTGAAGCCAGTTGAATGGCATTTGACAGCCACAGCAGGGCGACATCGGCCTTGCCGTCTATCAGGTAATTGCCCGGGGACCTGTTGGGGCCACCCTGAATGAATTGAAGGTCGATGCCGTTTTGACGGTAAAACCCTTTTTCCAGCGCCACATAAAAACCGGCAAACTGGGCCTGGGGACGCCATAAGGGCAGAAAGGAAAGCGGTTCCAGTTGCTTTTCGGGTGAAGCGGGCAGTGACATCGGCATCAGTAAAATAAAAATCGCAAGCGCGGCGGCAATTCCTGATCGCATGGTAAACTCCACAATAGGATAAAGGCTGAAGACTGATCTCAATGCTGCACCAGATTGAACAGCCCGATAAACCGCGGATCAAGATCGGCCGCTGAAACTGATCCCAGTTCCGATTCAATCTCATCAAACAGGCGCTCCAGTGCGTTGCCGATTGACCGGGTGATGGTGGATTGCGCCACACCGGATTGCGTTGACAGCCATTTCAAAAATTGTGTTTTCACAGAAGTGGATATACGGGATGTGGCATCTTCCCGCAGTATTTTGAAAAAATGCCGGAATGATGCCATATCCATATCAATGCCATCTGCATCAAGCCCGGCAGCATTTCTGGCCCATAGTGTCATGATCAAATTTTTGAAATTGAGAAGCCGGCCGGATTTCTGATGAAATAGCTCACGCGGAATATGAGACGCCAGTTGGGACAGCAACCCGTCAATCTGGATGATTTCCTCCAGATCGGTTCCAACTGCCTGAATCGCGGACAGGGAATCAAATTCCCGGTAGAGAACCCCGGTTTGATAATTATCGAAATACAGCGGGCGCTTCAGAAGCAACCCGCCCAACAGTCCCATCCCGGCCTCTGTCCAGAAACCGAGCGCCAGGCCCTGATTGAAAAACCAGCTCTTTTTAATCCATTTTTCCGCACGCCATTTGAGCGTCAGGGCCTGTCCATAACCGATACGGAAGATATCCTGGATCATGGTGGTCCGTATGGCGGCGGCAGCAGATGCCGGAGAAAAATCGCCATGTGACAGCACCTCGATGCCAATGCAGAGATACCCCCGGATTTTGTTGACAATGGCATCCAGATCGGCTTGAGACGCTATTTCTTTCTGGTCTGCCACGGCCATTTGATTTGCCAGGGCCGTCAACTCCAGGATCACATCGGTAAACAGGGGCTCATCCCGCAACAGGGTCGCAGCCGGCATCAACCGGTTTTCCTCTGTCAATACCCGCTGAGCATAATGGGGAATGGGTCCGGTTTCAAATCCGGATCCGGTTTTGTGGGGTTTCACGGGTCTGGGTCTGCGTTGTTCCGGGCTGATGGGTTGGTAAATGCCAATGGCTTCATCAAACGGCAAAAACCCCTTTTCTGCCAGGCGCACATTTCTCAGACGATAAAGTTCCTCTTCGATTTCGGCACTCAAAACCCCACGGCTCTCCATCATCACATTCAAAAATGTCGTATGATCGTATCGTGCCAACCGATCGAGAAACAGGCTCAGAAACTGCTCCCGCTCATCTGTTGCCGCATCTGAATCACCTTCATTCAATGCGGTTGTGATGGGCCGCGCCCGGAAATAATACACCTGATCCAGCGTGATGGCATCTTCCGGAAATTCGGATGGATCCTGGTCATGCTCCCTGACATACAGTTCCATATTGTGAAACAGATACCGTTCAATCAGTTCGAGTTGTTCGTGTAAAAACCAGCCGATAAAACGGTCGGAATCCGCCGTGATCAGAAAATACAGCCAATGGATCAGGGCGTGGTCTTCAATCCGGTCCTTTTTCCAGCAGTCCATATCCACCATGAACTCCCACTGGCGGTTGGAAGCCAGTGAAAGAAGGGGCAGTGCATCAGAAAGACCGATTTTTCGCACCAGCAGATAGAGGTCGGCCTCTGAAAATGAATGCACCAGCGCCTGGGAATCCGTGTCGGAAATAATTTCATTCATGGCCGATTCCGGATCCAGGGACAGCACCTTCATCCGCTTTTCAGCCAGTTGAACCAGTCGTTGCGACAGGCTCGGGGACAGATTGTTCTGCATCTTGGTTATCTTTTACCTCCGGCAAATACGTTACGAAAAAGTGTTTCACCTGTCAAGAAACCGGACCGGCAAGCGATTGAAGAAATGTTTTCATATTTTATGGATAAAAAAGTAATCAAAGCCTTTCATGTTGACTTTTGTCAAAAGAATAATGTAATGGATACAAAATTTTTATCCGGAAATGTCTTCCATCTCATGCCCGGTTTTTATAACATCTTGTTTTATTTAAACAAGCCCCCAGCCCCATCACTCTGGCAAAATTCGGAGTTCATAACCGTTTAAAACTGGATATAGACTTTCAGAAAATTAATTTCGCAAGGCGGCAGGGAGGTAATAGGCCTTTCGGCGGCTGACGCCTTGAAAAGCCTGCGGCCATTCCCGACCGATACGCAGCGAAATTATTTTTCTGAATGTCTATAGCGCAAACGATTTACAATATGCCCGGATCAAGTCCGGAATGACACGCCTAATGTATCCCAAAAACCCGATTTGGTGCGACGTTGACAATACACAGGAGTTTATTTGATGGATGATTTTCTGCACAATCTCAGAAACAGTAAAAACAAGCCGTTTGACAGAAACCGCAAACATTATGACAATCCCAATTACAAGGGAACAGAACGAAAAGGTGGCAAGGAACGGAAAACCGAGGATGCTCAGCGGTTTTTGACTCCGGAAAGAATCACCTTTATCACCCGTTTTATGGATGATCTGCTGAACACTCAGAAACAACTGGTCGAGATTGCAGAAAAACGCCTGGCAGTTGAATCGCGCATCGCATACGCTCTGGAGCAGATGCTGCCCAATCCGCCGCAAACTGCAGACCAGCCCGCCCCTGTTACAGGAATTATCCGGAATGAATCTGAAAATGAGGTGTCAGCCGCCATGCTCGCTGATGATTCGACAGGTGGGCGGCAATTGTATAACACCCGAAATAAAGTCTGTGATCTCATTTTTCAGCTTCGAAATGATGATCTCAGCTATCGGCAGATTGCCGATCGGCTAAAAGAACTTGATATTCCCACATTTTCCGGTAGAGGCGACTGGTCGATTCAGGCCATTGCCAAAATCTGTAAAGAAATGTTCTCAGCAGAAAGGATTGTGCTGAATCCGGAAAATGAAGAATCGTAACGGTTCACTCTTCCCACCTTTTCCATTTCCAATCATGCCAATCCATATATTTCTTGATCTTTTTTATCATATATTATAAGGGCTAAACGGTTTGGTCACCCTTTGTTGTATATCATAAACGGATTAAAGGAGATGCGGGTCATGACAAAAGGGATTGTAAAATGGTTCAATGACAAGAAGGGCTTTGGATTTATCGAACAGGAAAATGGAAAAGACATTTTCGTTCATCATTCCGCCATCATGATGCAGGGCTTTAAAACACTGGCAGAAGGCGACAGGGTCAGTTTTGATGTGGAAGATACAGACAGGGGTCCGGCTGCCAAAAATGTTCAAAAGCTCTGATGAGCCAAATAATTCCCCAACGCAACCTTCAGAATGGTGATGTTGGGTAAACAACAGGCAGGGGATGATATTTTCGGTTCATCCCCTGCCGATATCGATATTTTTTTCATGTCACCGCTCCCCCCTGTTTCTGTCCGCTGCACAATCCATCACCCGCATGTGAACACGCCGACCGGGCACAGCAGTATCTGGCAAAATCCGCAGAGCCATTCTGATGATCCCGCCCCAGATGAAAATTCAGCCATGAAGAACTGTGATCCAGTTCCCATTTCCGCGGCGGAACACACCCCCGAACCATTTCATCCGTCCTGTGTACCGACGCCCATCGCTGATACGCCCGATACCAGATGCACCAGCGGTCCGGATACACCTCACACCGGCCGTTACGGCTGCCGCCGCAGGCGCCGTTACGGATGTGTTTGGGGCAGCCGGATTCCGGACATTGAAACGCCACGTACTGAATGGCGCAGTCTCCACATTGGCGGCACCCCAACAGGATTTGTTTGCCCACATTTTCAAAGAGATGAAGCAGGGTTCTGGCGAACACCCTGGCATCGATCCATCGACTCAGTGCCCGATAAACCGGCGCCAGAGATGCATCACTGTTGAAAAAAAACCGGTGGGCCAGTTCCAGCAGATGATAGTGCAGTCTGTCTGAAAAATGGGGTTTGACGGGTTTTTGGCCATAGTTGACCGGTGCTGTCCGACTGTTGTCTCCGGGACCAAAAACATATAGCTTTTCAGATAATGATTTTGGGAAGGCAGCAGGGAGGGGATAGGCCTTTGTCGGCCATCCCCGACCGATAACGCACCCAAAATCTTTATCTGGAAAGCTATAGAAGCCATTGGCCGGATGATACGAGAAATCACCCACAAATTCTTCCCACCGGTTTTCAATTTGGGCCATGCGGTCCAGAATTCGGGCCACCGGTTCAAAACTGCGGTGAACCCCGCCAATATGAATGCCCCGATATCCCAGTCCCTTTAACACAACACCCAGTCTTGCGGCCCGTTCAATGCCGGCCTTTCGTCCAACCGCCGGATCGGTCCATTCCTTCTGAACGGTTTGCAGCAGTGCATCCGGGACAACAGCGCCCGGAACCTTGCCCTGATTCATCAACCGGGCAGCTCCGGGTGACAGAATATACACCGATCCCAGAATCGGCAGATTGAAACCCGCCCGGTTCTGAATCCGGATCAGCTCCTGATATTTTGCCGCATCATAGCCCAGTTGCGTAATCACAAACTGGGCCCCGGCGCTGACCTTTCGACAGAGCTTGGCATATTGGGCAAAGCTTTCTGCTTCGGTATATTTGAAGGGAGACACCGCACACCCGGTGAAAAAACTGTCCGGATCACCGGCCGCATTGATTCGTTCACTCAACATGGCCATCAGGCACTGAAGGCTGACAGAATCCATATCAAAAACCGGGGCTCCCTGTCCGGCAAATCCCTGCCCGGCATAGTCACCGGTCAGTGCCAGAATGTTTTTCATGCCCATCATGGCCAGTTGCAGTGCCCGGCTTTCAATCCCCACCCGGTTCATGTCCCGGCAGGTAAAGTGAACAATCACATCCAGCCCCAGTTTGAACACCTCATATCCCAGCACATCCGGACTCAGGGACGGGTTGCCGCCGGGATTGTCAGTCATGGAAACCGCAGATATCCGTCCGTCGGAAAAGGCATCCGATGCAATCTGCATGACGGTATTCACCGATTTTCCGCCATGCTCCCGGCCCGGCACCAGCTCCAGGGTGACGACAAATTGACCGGTGTCCAGAAGGTCATTTCGAAAAACACGCAACATTATGAAAAAAATCCTTTATCAAATATTTTTATAGGTTGAAGAGTGATTTCTGCTATTGTCATTGGTCAGGTCCTTTGATTGGAAAAGACTGAAGGAGCCGCATTCCGGCGCTCCGTCTGGACGCTGAATCCACTGGCTGTATAAAGGAACCCGTTTCAGGATTATCTGGGTGGTAGAAAATTGTACGATGTCGTCCCGCTGTCATCTCTCAGGACATATTATTCTTACTGTCGGAAAGTAAGTTCTATATCTGCCCGCATCTCTGGTGATCAAATCCATGCCAAGCACAGCGGCTTGTGCTCCGATATAGAAATCCGGCAAGGGTGACCGTTTTGTACCTGTACCTTTTCTGTAACGAAGATACGCTTTTCCGGCTAAGAACAGTGCTTCTTTGGGAATTTCCAACAACTGAAATCCTCCATCATGAAGTGCTGATTCCAATTCCTCAATTTTTTTAAAAGCTATCGAAACTTCCGTATAGACAATCTGATTGATGTAAAGCTTTGAACTTTGGCTGGCATCAGCCAGCGCCGTTTCTGACCAGTCAGCCCAATTCGGGTCATCCAGAAGAATGTCTAAAATAATATTCGAATCCACGAGAACGCCAGTCATTCTTCCGACCTCGTCAGCGCCATGATTTCCTCTGTGGTCATTTTGACAGATGCCAAACCACGGAGTTTTGCAAACTTCCCTATGCGTGCCTTTTCCTCTTTTCGCTTCACCAAAAAGATGCACCCTTTTTCCTCAATGAAATCAACCTCTGTCGCGGGGGTTATCCCCAGTTTCTCACGAATGTGTTGAGGGATTGTGACCTGACCTTTTGTGGTTACTCTCATAATTCAACCTCCGGCTATGTATTACCAGTAATAGTAATACCATAGAGAGGAGGCTGTCAACGACCATCGAACGCAGCGCAGCACATCCGGATTATCCAGGGACCGGAGCGCGTCTGCCGGGGGCAGAGAGGCTGCGGCCAAGAAACGGGATTTATTGATTTCGATATCGAAGTTGAGGAACCGGACATTCTGGCCACGCAGGGCATGCTCCACAAGGGTGGTCCAATCTGCCTTGGCGCCCGGGACAAGCAGTTACAGACATCGATGCCATACCGACATGGGAACATCAACGCTCTAAAAGCCCTGCTTTAGCATATCATTGATTTCCTCCGGGTAGGCCATACAAAGGGTTTCATTGAACAGGTTGCGCAGCGCGCCGATGTCAGGTGTGCCCAGTTTCTGATTGAAAAAGGTACGCGGCGAAAAGAGCAGGTGAAATCGGAAATGATCATCGGTTTTCGATCCGGTAAAAAAATTCATATTAAAGCTGTAAATCCCCATCTTGTCATATTCGGCAATGACCCTTGCAAGACCGGCGGAAATGTCTTGAAGATCCTGCGCATTCAGATCCAGCGTGCACCGGGCGCCTTCCAGAACTGCCAGCACATCTCCGGCGACCCCCATCGGCGCAAAGGCGGTTATCCAGTGGCTGCGGCCGATCTTTCCCAGATAACGTTTGCCCGTTTTCATCTCGGCTGTTACCAGATCCTCCCAGAAACAGGACCCGTTGCTGTCCAGATAGCGCCGGGAGGCTTCCAGTTCCTGGCGCATGAGGTTGGGTGCAGAGGATGTCGAGAAAACCTGAAGGTGGGGATGGATGAGCGAGCTTCCGGCCGGCGGCATGTAGTTCCAGTTGATGATATGATACACGGATTCCGGATGGCCGGTGCTTTCGATACACCTGAAAAAATCCAGTGCAAAGCCGAAAGCCGAGGCCATAAGGTCGGGCGTAAATCCTGTCATCGGAATGTAGTGACGGCTGCCGAAAGTTGCCACCGCCCCGATGCTGTCATAAGGGGCGATGTTTGGGAAAATCATCATGTCGCCTTTTTGCAGCCGACCTTCGGGAATGAGATTTTTGGGAAAAAAGGGCGTTATGGCCATGACCTTGTCCGGGCAGAACGGACACCAGGTTTCGGTGCCCGCAACAAGGGCATGAAAATCGGGTTTTTCCCATTGAAGGGTCATGAAATGGCAAATCCTGGCGGTCCGGCCGGTCAGGGGATCGATGCGGATTTCACTGGGGATTCGCCGCTCGGACATTTCTTTTTGAGGGTCTTGTATGATGGTTTCTTTTTTGATGGCTTCAAATTTCATAGTCTCTCCTCATCTATTGAAACGTTTTTGAAAAAGTAACTATACCTTTTAAGATAATGATTTCGAGAAGGCAGCAAGGGGGAACCTGTAATGACATCGAAAAGCCTGACCGATGGGTTGGGCTTTTCTGTTTTAAGAAATCATAAGCAATAAGGAAAGGACAATTATCATCGGTATCTATTTTTCTCCCCAAACCCGATCAATGACGGCCTTTATCTTCTTTTCAAACCGGTCGATCAGTTCACGGTTGGCGTTGACCAAGGTCTGTTCGGCTTCGATTTCGGCGACGATGGCTTGCTGCGTGGCGAGGGGTGGGAGGGGAACTGGATAACCAGCCAAGTTTTTTGCGTTTATGTTCGACTGCCCTATCGCACGAGTTGCAAACTGTTTGATACCTTGCTGGAACACTTCAGAGTTCATAAACGCATTGACAAAGAATGGCGTGGCTTTGTCAGGGGTTATTGAGAGTCGAATGAGATAGGACGCAAAACAGTACTCTCCTTCCAAATCAAAGATCCCAGTTCGCCCGACATGTTCAAAACTATTAGTGCGATTGAACAGGATGTCGCCTCGTTTCAGACGGTACTTGTCAAAATCGCTGTTTGATATTTCGGCAAATTTCATGCTGCCGTTATCGACGCACCTCCCATCGACAAGTTCATTCATACGAAACACCTTGAATCCATGTCCTGCCGTATTGAGTGCCACCGAAAGACCGTATTGTATCGTGTTACAGATCTCTCCCAATGGCACAAGAGGCCACCTGGGATTGAAAGGTATCCGAGGCCGATAGTTTTCAACAACGGAACGGGCTCCATCGATGATTTTTTGGTAGCCCTCGATTTCCGCCACGATTTCTTTTTGGATATCAAGGGGTGGTAAAGGAAGTTCAAATTCTGCAAGCATTCCGAGTTTAATGTACGGCATTGTATTTCCAAGTTTGAGAGCAGATACCGTCTTTTTTAGCCGATCACCTAACGAAAAAAATAAAAAGCGTCCATCGATATCTTTCCAATCAGTTAGTACATAAGTTCGCTGATATGCCTCAAATTTACCTTTGTAGTATTTGACTGAGCCGACATCCCCGTTCCCCGCAATGAGAATGGCTTCAGCATTAAAGGAATACTCATCGCTAAATGTGTGTTCGCGGGCACATGTGAAAAAAGGATATTTCCCGTTTGGATTTCCGCTATTAACATCCTTTTTCCCTGTTCTTATTCTACAAATATCTCCGAGTTTCCAAAACCTGTGTTTTGAAAGTTGTAAAAGAGCGGTTTCTCTATACCTCTCCCCACTCAAATTGTAGTCGCCATTCGCAGTAACCTTCTCCTTCGACACAATCAACCCCACCGTCGGCTGGAAACCATCCAGCGATTTGCGTGCCCGCAAACGGTCCAGGTAATAGGTGACCTCTTCGCAGACCTTGGGAATATCATTTTGGTCGATCTCACGCCGTTGGGCACCGAGGTTGAAGCCGTCATTCTCCACCTTGAAAAAACCGATGGTGCTGACCTGCTTTGCCAGCAACTTGTCGAGGATGAGGATCGAGGTTTTGACGCCCGAGTAAGGATTGAAAACCCCGGCAGGCAAAGAAACTACGGCGACAAGGAAGTTCTCCACGAGCATCTTCCGAAGGTTCTTGTGGGCTGTTTGGCCCTGGAATATGACGCCTTCAGGCACGATGATGCCAGCCCGACCAATAGGCGAAAGGTGTTCCGCCATGTAATCGACGAACAGAACCTCACTTCGCTTTGACTGGACGGAAAACCGCTTGTGGGGCTTGATACCGCCCTTCGGCGACATGAACGGCGGATTGGCAAGAATGACATCGGCGTGCTCGTTCCAACGGTCCTGACTGGTGAGTGTGTCGTACTCGTAAATGTTGGGGGCAGCGAAACCGTGGAGATAGAGGTTCACCAGCGACAGGCGTACCATGTCGGGGGAGATGTCGTAACCAGTGAAGTTCTGAGCCAGACGGCCCTTTTCATCGGGTGTAAGGGTGATACTGCCCTTGGCATCCGTGTTGGCTTTGAGAATGTGTTTGAAGGAGGAGATTAAAAATCCAGCCGTTCCGCAGGCAGGATCAAGAACGGTTTCAGTCTTTTTGGGATCGATGATTTCAACGATGAAATCGATGATATGCCGGGGGGTCCGAAACTGTCCCGCATCCCCCTGGGAGCCGAGTACGGAGAGCAGGTACTCGTAGGCATCGCCAAGGCGTTCGCTGTGATCGTAGGAAAACTCATCGATGATCTTGAGGAAAGCAC
>JBFXFK010000135.1:0-13775 GCA_050179135.1 Desulfatirhabdiaceae bacterium
AAAAAAAACTGCCACGAAAAACAGATGAAAGCATAATCTGGATATGCCAAGAATAGCCCGATTGGATACGCCCGGTCTCCTGAATCATGTCATGATCAGGGGAATCGAACGTCGGAAGATTCTTACCGATGATGAAGACCGGGAGAATTTCATTGAACGGTTGGCAATGCTGTTGCCGGAAAACGGAACCCGATGCTATGCATGGTCATTTCTGTCCAACCACGCCCATTTTCTGTTCAGAACCGGTCCATCCGGTATCGCCCGTTTGATGAAACGGTTGCTTACCGGATATGCCGTGTTCTACAACAGAAGACACAATCGTCATGGCCAGCTTTTCCAGAACCGGTACAAATCCGCCATCTGTCAGAAAGACGATTATCTGCCGGAACTGGTTCGATTTATTCATTTGAACCCGCTGAGGGCGAAACTGGTGGGCGATCTGAAGGAACTGAGCTTTTATGCCTATTGCGGTCATCGCGCTTTGCTGGGTCACCAGAAGAGGGAATGGCAGGATGTCGACTATATCCTGGCGGACAGTATCAGATCAAGGGCGACCATCGCATTTTGGGGGGACATGATTTTATAATGGAAGTGCTTGCGGAATTGGAAGATCAGTTTTCCCACAAACACAAGCTCAGGGCCATGGGCTATGATTTTGGGAAAATAGTGGAAAGAACCTGCAACCTGTTTCAGATCGAAAACTATTATGTATTTGGAAAAGGGCGGCAGAAAGACCGGGTGATGGCCCGGGATCTGATCTGTTGCTGGGCAGTGGCTGAACTGGGAATGACATGGTGGATGTGGCAAGGGAGTTTGACATAACCCCTTCGGGTGTCGGTTATTCTGTTCAGCGTGGCGAAAAAATGGAAAAAAAGATAATTTTAAATCAGGAGCCGGATCCGAAAAGTTGAGTAATTGCTTTCTCCATTGAAACTAACGCCCTAAGAAATGCATGCAGTATTGATACTGCGGAAAATGAAACCGGAAATGTTGCAATCAATAACAGATATTGGAGGTTATCCTAATGGAAAATCAATTCACCATATCCGAAGCCAAAAATAAATTTACAGCCATTATTCATTGCATTGAAAAAGGACCATCGGTCAAGATAACCCGTCGAGGAAGGCCCGTTGCAGTACTGCTTTCGATGAAGGAATATGAAGTATTATGCCAGAATCGCATCAAATTCTGGGATGCATTGGAAGCGTTTCGAGAGAAGAATTTGGATGTTGAAATATCAAATCCAGATTTTGAAAACCTTAGGGATCGATCGTCAGGCAGAGAGGTTAACCTGAGATGATCAGATATCTATTGGATACGAACGTTCTTTCCGAAGCAATAAAAACAGTGCCAAATCATGGTGTCATGCGAAAGTTGAAGGCTCATCAATAAGAGGTTGCAACGGCATCGCCGGTGTGGCATGAACTGCAATTTGGTTGCTGGCGTTTGCCGGTTTCCAGAAAACGTTCACTGATTGAAAAGTATCTTTCAGACGTTATCAAATCCAGTTTGGTAATCCTCCCTTATGACGCTACTGCGGCCGATTGGCATGCTGAACAACGTGCACGGCTCACCAATTCCGGAAGGCCTCCATCGTTTGTTGACGGTCAAATTGCGGCTATCGCAATTGTTAATAAACTGATTCTTGTAACGAGAAACACATCCGATTATGACGGGTTTTCAGAGCTAAGCATCCAAAATTGGCATGTGTGAACCGTGTGGAGTTAGGCACGTTCCTTAAAAACAAAAATAACCTGACACGAAAGACATATGAAAGCATGATTTGAATATGCCAAGAATAGCCCGATTGGATACAGCCGGTTTTGGCGGCATCCTCACTTATGAACTTCAGTTTTGAAAACCGGGATGGTCGGTCCATCCGACTTACGACAACGCCATATCGTCAACCCGCCGATTGCCGCCATCCCGACCCGGCTATCTGCAAAACGGCACTGCAACCGCCTGATGGCTTTTCCGCGTAATCCTGCCGGTAGGACCGTTTTTGACGGATTGAATCCCGGAACTGTGATGGAGGCGCTCCGGAAATCCGCTTCTGAAGGAAAGGTGATAGGCGGATCATTTTGTCTGACAGAGGGGATGTTTCAATCCCAACTCCCGGAAACATCCACAGAATCTCTGATTACAGTCGAAGGATATCCGGGAGTTCAGAAACATGAATTGTGACTGGAGGTCGCAATGGGAATACCGGCAAATCGGAATGATTATGTCTATTGGGAAGATGAATACAAACTGGCGTTTGATGACCTTTCAGCAGAACAGCGGCAATTCCTGGTGAAGCTGAACAACCGGCTGTCTGAAATCGAAAAGGGTATCAGAGAGGAGGGTCAGGCCCTGATCGACCAATTGAAAAAAAGAATCAGGGACTCCGACGACTGGCTGGAAGATTTTGAAATCGAGGGCAGGGTGCTGTTTTTCATAAGGAAAGACGACCCTTATTATGACGACGAAGGCGACAATTTACTGATCGAATTGAAAGCCGTTCCTGTTCCGACAGTACTCAAAAATAAGGAATGGGGAATTGCAGATGGTCATGATCACAATACACTTCAAAGCCTGGTCAAAAGTAACGTCAAAGATGAGATCCATTGTTATCTTTACCATTCACTGTATGACCATACGGATTTGGGATGGATCAATATTTTGAGAATTGGCTCCGTATGGATTGAGCTTGAAGTGGCATATCAGAAATTTGTTGATATTTGATTGCTTTTGCTCAGCGAAAAGAGGGGTAGGTCAGGTTGGATGGTTGTTTGGCCTGCCTGATTGAGAAGGGGCATAGGCACAAATGCACAAAAACTGCCGGCTCCGGCGTGGTCCCACAGCCAATTCTGCTGTAATACTTGAACTCGATCACCATGCGGATCCCGGCTAAAAATTCGTTGTCTTTGCCCACAAATTCCAGATCGCTCCGGCCTTTTAAACAAAATCGTTCCAGGTTCCAGGTAGACCACGGAGACAGATTACGGCTGCACAACTCGTAAAAGGCGGTTCTGTAAAAGTTTTCATTCACCTGCTGGAACACCGTTTCCGGCAACTGCGAGACATATTCATTCCAGTATCCCCGAACGGGGTTGATAGATTCAGGTCGTTTACAAATCGCTGCATCATATCCGCATACCGGGTCGATGTTATCCCCATGAAGCCGTCCGGGTGATGACATTCTGATTGACTATACACATAAAAGGTATATTGTAAAGATATGGCTTTTGATTCTTTATGGGAAGTCACTGACAAAAAGATTAAATTGGTTGAGGTGAACTATGCTGGAACACACGAAAAAACACCCTGCTGAAATCACGCTGACCTTTATCGGGCCGGATGATATGAAGAAACGGGCTATCGAGTTTATGCAGTCCATCGGCTTTACCGGTGTTGATGGCGGTCTTCCCTGGCGGCTGGCATTCCCTGAATTTTCCGACAATGAAAAGGGAACCATCCTGAAAGGGGCGCGACTACGGGAAGACATGACCCAAAAGCAGTTAAGCGAAAAAACCGGAATACCGCAACGTCATATTTCTGAAATGGAAACCGGCAAGCGGCAAGTTGGCCGAAAACGGGCTGAAATTCTGGCCGATGCGCTTCACGTTTCGGATTATCGGATTTTTCTGTGAATACTATACCATTCTATCCGGCGGTTAAATTATGGCTGTCGGTTGCCAGTGAAAAAGATACAGCGCCGGCATCGTCATCAGTGGCGGCATTCGGTTAAAAGAGGTGGAATCATGAGTAATTTATATGATCAGGATTTTTATCAGTGGACAATCGAACAGGCAAACCTGTTAAAGGCCGGGGCCTTGAGTCAGTTAGATATTGATAATCTGATTGAGGAAGTGGAATCAATGGGCAAAAGCCAGAAAAAAGAATTGATCAGCCGTTTGACGGTACTAATTGCACATTTTTTGAAATGGGATTATCAACCGGAACGAAGAGGCCGAAGCTGGGAACTGACTATTAAAGCACAACGTGTGCAGATCAAACGGCACATTATAAGCAATCCATCCTTGAAATCATTTTTTGATGAAGCTGTTTTTCAGGCTTACGAGCTGGCGGTTCTTTACGCTGCTGCTGAAACCGGGCTATCTGAATCCGCCTTTCCGGAATCCTGTCCATACACCATAGAGCAGATCATGGGAGAATATGGACTTTCAGAAAAATAATTTCGCGTGCGTTATCGGTCGGGGATGGCCGAGAAAAGGTCTATCCCCTCACTGCTGCGTTGCGAAATTACTTTTCTGAAAGTCTATTGATTCACAGTTTGGGGATAGTCCGGGCGTCATGAACCTAAATGACAAATAAAAGAGGTGGGTGCATGAACAATTTATACGAACAGGATTTTTATCAGTGGACAATCCAACAGGCAAACCTGTTAAAGGCCGGGGCGCTGAGTCAGCTTGACATTGGAAATCTTATCGAGGAAGTGGAGAGTATGGGCAGATCGGAAAAGCGTGAGCTGGTAAACCGGCTTACGGTATTGATAACCCATCTTCTGAAATGGGATTGTCAACCGGAACGAAGGGGGCGAAGCTGGGAATTGACGATCAGGGAACAGCGTTTGCGGCTTTCAAAACATTTGAAAAACAATCCCTCACTCAAACCGGTGTTGGAGGAATGTATTGCAGATGCCTTTGAATTGGCTGTTGTTAAAACCATGAAGGAAACCGGTTTTTCTGAACCCACCTTTCCGGAATCCTGTCCATACACCATAGAGCAGATCATGGGTGAATAAATTCACCGTTTGGGGATAGTCCGTAAGGAAATTTTGGAAGCCATACACTCAGGAAGACCTGGAGGTTTTCACCAACGGGTTACATTCAAAAACAGAAATCCCAACATTGATGGAACGAAAAAAGGCTTATCGTTATTAGCGATAAGCCTTTGATTTTATTGGTGGGCCGTCCGCGAATCGAACGCGGAACCTACTGATTAAGAGTCAGGTGCTCTGCCTAATTGAGCTAACGGCCCCTATGGATAACCAAAATACGGTGTCTGATTATCAACAAAATTGATGATTGTCAATTCATTATTGAGTTGATCAGAAATTCTGATAATGACAGAAACTGGCTGAACGTTGAAAAGTATTACTTTGCCGAGAACATGCTCGTGCCGCCATTTTGAATCAGAGAGCGATCCCGGAGGAGTTGGTTCCAAATTCATCCAAGGTGAAGGTCTGGCGTGTCAAAACAACATTTTGACACGCCAGTGGACCAAATTGGAATGAAGCCCATCACGGACAATAACAGCGTTATTTTATTTCCGGCTGGATATCAAAATGAGAATTGCCGGATTCAGTTTCATCTTATTGACAAAGACGGGGGATATGGATTATGGGTACGGTAAATGGTGTATTTCAAATGCGTGAAGTCACAGCCTGTTGAGCCAAATTGTAACATTTCCCAGACCATCAGGAACAGACCATGATCATTGGACTTGATGTTGGCGGCACCTATACCGATGTTGTTCTTCTCAGCAATGAAGGGATTGAACGGGCGATCAAGGTTCCGACCGATCCGGACGATCTGTTCCACACCGTTCTTTCCGGTCTGGATCAGATCGTCGATCAGGTTGAGCTGATGCAAATTCATCGGGTGGTTCTCAGTACAACGCTGACCACCAATGCCATTGCGCAGGAGAAGATGCCCCGTGTCGGAATGATTGTTTCTGCAGGACCCGGGATCGATGCCAAATATTTTCGAACCAATTCAGACTACTTTGCCGTAGCCGGTGCAACAGATCATCGCGGCAGGGAAATTGAACCTGTCAATCCGTTAGAGATCAGCGAAATATCGCAACGCCTCAAGTCAGATGGCATTCGTTATGTGGGTGTGGTCGCCAAATTTTCGACCCGCAATCCTCAGCATGAATTACAAATGCTTGACTTGATTCAACCCCATTTCGACAAGGTATTTTTGGGGCACCGTGTTTCCGGCAATCTGAATTTCCCCCGCAGAATCGCCACAACCTATCTGAACACAGCGGTCTATCCCATTCATAAACAATTTTTCCAGGCTGTTCAGGATTCATTGGCAAATAAAGGCGTGTGTATTCCGATTCATATCATGAAACCGGATGGCGGAACCATGGTGTTTTCGGCTTCTGTCGATCACCCGGCCCAGACCATCCTGTCCGGACCCGCTGCCAGCGTCATGGGGTCCCTTGCATTTGCTTTTGACGATGAAGATACGCTGGTGATGGACATTGGCGGAACCACCACAGACATTGCTGTTCTGGTCAACCGTGCCCCGCTTTTAAACCCGGCCGGGATTTCAATGGGCAGTTACAAAACCCTGATTCGGGCCATTGAAACCCATTCAATTCCAGTCGGGGGAGACAGCGCCGTCAGAGTTGTCGATGGTCAGATTCGAATTGGTCCGGACAGAATTGGTCCTGCGATGGCGTTTGGCGGGCCAGTCCCAACGCCAACAGATGCCATGCGCATACTGGGGTGCATGAAAAGCGGATGTCGTGAACGATCCATATCCGGTTTTCAGGAGATTGCCTGCCAGTTGACGTGTTCCCTGGAGGAGGCTGCTTTTCAGGTCTTTGACCGGACATGCCGGATGATCATGACTGAGGCGGGCAGCCTGGTTGATCGAATCAACCAGAAACCCGTTTACACCATCCATGAACTCCTGGAAGGGTATCGGGTACATCCCAAAAAAGCCCTGATTCTGGGTGGGCCTGCGCCCTGTATGGCCGGGCATCTGGAGAAAATTTCCGGTATCCAGGTAGGTGTGACACCCCGATGGGATGTGGCCAATGCCATTGGTGCGGCATTGGCCCGTGTGACAAGCGAGGTGATTTTGTTTGCAGACACCCAGCAGGGAATGGCCACCGCACCGGAAGAATCTTTTTTTCAGAATGTGGATCGCAATTTTGACAGGGATCAGGCTGTTTCCATGGCGTTTGAACTGCTTCGAGAGAAAGCCTTCCGCCTGGGAGCTGAAGAAAAAGAGTTGGAAATGGAAGTCATTGAAGACCAGCAGTTCAATATGGTCAGAGGCTTTTATACCACGGGTCGAAATATTCGAATTCGGGTTCAGATCAAGCCTGGTCTGATTGGCGAATATGATACGATCGCCGGCATTCTCTCAAGGGAGTAACACATGCTGACCGCAGGCAGAACCACCGGCCTTGTTTTTTTCCCGGCATTTGACTGGGCAATCAGTTCCACCCATCCGGAACGGGAGGAAAGACTTCTTTATACCCAGGATCAGGTATTTGAGGAAGGCTTGCTGGACATTGATGGTATTACGGAACTCAAGCCGGATCTGGTAACGGTCAGGGATATCCAGCGGGTTCATTTTTGTGTTCCAGATGTGTGGAGCGTCGCAACGGAATCCCATTTTATCAGTGCCGGCGGCGCCAAGACCATTGGGATGGCCGTGATGGACAAGCGCGTGGAATGTGGATTTGCACTGGTCAGACCGCCAGGGCATCATGCCATGCGGGTGGTTCATGGCGCAAGGGGGTTCTGCAACATCAATATCGAAGCCATCATGATAGAATATATCCGTCAGGCGTATGGTGTCAGAAAAGTGGCCATTGTGGATACGGACTGTCATCATGGTGACGGAACCCAGGACATATATTGGCATGACCCCAACACCCTGTTCATCTCCATTCATCAGGACGGACGGACGTTATATCCCGGGTCCGGATTCCCCCATGAATTGGGGGGACCAACTGCCATTGGATATACGCTGAATTATCCATTGCCACCCAACACATCCGAAGAGGGATTTCTGTATGCCATCGAACAGGTTGTATTGCCCATTCTGAAGGAATTTCAACCTGAACTCATCATCAATTCCGCAGGTCAGGACAATCATTTCTCTGACCCGATCACCAACATGAATTTTTCTGCCCAGGGATATGCCCGGCTGACATCTCTGTTAAAGCCGGATATTGCGGTTCTTGAAGGCGGTTACTCCATTGAAGGTGCGCTGCCCTATCTGAATGTGGGCATCATTCTGGCGCTGGCCGGTCTGGATTACAGCAATGTAAAGGAACCCAATTATCAGCCCGAAGCCATACGTCAGAAACCGGAAATCACAACCTTTATAAAAAAAACAGGTGATCAGGTACTGACCAACTGGCGCAATCGTGTACAACTGGCTGAAATGGCGCAGAAAAAGAAAGGGATTGATGAGCGTCGGCGGACCCTGTACTATGATACAGACAATATTGTTGAAAACCAGCATGAAACGATTCGGGTTTGTCCGAATTGTTCAGGTGTTCTGAAAATTGACTCGGAATCGGATCACACCTGTCGGATATTGGCGGTCCACATACCGGTTGGGGCCTGTGAGGAATGCCGGAATCAGGGTTACGCATGGTTTGATTCCATTAAAAAATCGGATGAAGCCAAAGCATTTCTTCAGGACAGACCCAAAGATCAATATTTTGAAAAATAATCCGGACAGATGATCATGAAACTGGCTCAGTTGGATTATCCCATCATTGTAGCCCATCGGGGGTTCAGATCCCGTTATCCGGAAAATACGCTGTCGGCTTTTTCTGCAGCGGTGGATCATGGTATTTCCATGATTGAACTGGACGTCGCCCTGACACGCGACCGACAGGTGATTGTCATTCATGATGATACCCTGGACCGCACCACCACGGGGCAGGGTCCGGTGAATCACATGACGCTTTCAGATATTTGTCAACTGGATGCCGGCTCCTGGTTTGGTTCACAATTTTCGACAGAAAAAATTCCGACACTCAAACAGGTTTTTCAAAAATTGGGTGGCCGTTGTGTTATCAATGTGGAAATCAAATCCGTTGCCGTGGAATATGATGATCCGGCCGATGCTGTTGAAAAACAGATACTCCGGATGATCCATGAGTATCAGTTGCAGGAAATGACACTGATTTCCAGTTTCAATCCATATGTTCTGTCCAGACTGAACCAAATCGATGGAACCGTACCGGTTGCCCTGCTTTCCGATCATGAACTGAATGATGATACCTTATATATGTTGGGCGATCTGAAAGCGTTTTCCTGGAACCCGGATTATCGCAGACTGAACCGTGATCAGACAAAACAGGTTCAAAAAATGGGAATCAAAGTGCTTCCGTATACGGTAAATGGAAGCGGAGCGATTCAGCAGGTCCTGGATATGGGGGCAGACGGGGTGATTACAGATGATCCTGTAGAAGCGGTTGAATGTGTCAAAAAGCGTATTTTCAAAGGATGAATTTGTCGATCCGGATCGGAACCAGTCGTGAACAAATTGTATATCATCATTTTAAGAGCTGTTGTGGGTGCGGGCATCGCTGTGTTGATGATGCGGATGTTCTATCCACAGGCGCCATTGGCTTACACCGGCCTTCTGTGGATTTTTCTGGTCGGTATGGCCTATTTGATGGAATATTTTCATAAAAGATAATTAAAGGGAGATTGAATCGAGCATTGAAACAGATCGTATTAGGGACCGCCGGTCATATCGATCATGGAAAAACCAGTCTGATCAAGGCAATGACAGGCATCAATACGGATCGACTCAAGGAAGAGCAGGCCAGGGGAATTACCATTGAACTGGGTTTTGCCTCACTGGTTCTTTCCGGGGGGCAGCTTGTGGGTATTGTGGATGTCCCGGGTCATGAAAAATTTGTTAAAACCATGGTGGCCGGTGCATCCGGAATCGATGTCGTTCTGATGATCATTGCAGCGGATGAAGGCATCATGCCGCAGACGCGCGAGCATCTTGAAATTTGCAGCCTGCTGGGTGTTCAGTATGGCATCATTGTGCTGACCAAGATCGATCTGGTTGAAGAAGACTGGCGAGAGCTGGTTCAGGAAGACATTCGGGATTTTGTTAAAAATACATTTCTGGAAAATGCGATCATTGCACCGGTATCGTCTGCAACCGGACAGGGCATTCCCGAGCTGATTCAGATTCTGGATTCGGTCTGTCGCGAGATTCCCGACCGATCGCCCAGCAGCATTTTCCGCCTTCCGGTCGATCGGGTTTTTTCCATGAAAGGGTTTGGAACGGTCATTACCGGAACCCTCATTTCCGGGCAGGTCCGGGTGGGAGACATGGTGATGCTTTATCCATCCCGGATCAGCTCAAAAGTCCGCGGTCTTCAGGTGCATAACAGCAGCGTTGAACAGGCACTGTCCGGAATGCGGACAGCAGTCAATTTTCAGGGCCTGGATAAAACAATGGTGAACCGGGGGGATATTCTGTCCAGCCCCAATGCCATGTTTCCGAGCTATATGGTTGATGTGTCATTCTCTTTTTTGAAGAGCAATAAAAAAACATTGAAAAATCGAACACGAATCCGGTTTCATACTGGAACCAGCGAAATTCTGGGAAACCTGATCCTGCTGGACCGGGAGGAGATTCAGCCCGGAGAAACCATCATGGCTCAGGTCCGACTCGATACGCCGGTTGCAGTTATCAAGGATGACCGGTATGTGATCCGCAGCTATTCTCCGGTTCGTACCATTGGCGGCGGTGCTGTTCTGAATCCTGTTCCGCCAAAACACAAGCGATTCAAATCCGAAATCATCGATGGTCTGCTTCATTTTTCAGATTTGACATCCGAAGAAATGGTTGCGCACCGGGTGAAGGAATATGGTCACAGAGGGGTCAGCTTTGCCCAGCTCAGAATCATGACCAATATTCCGGATAAAAAACTGGATGGTTGCATTCAAAGCCTGCTGTCCAGAAAACAACTGTTAATCGCAGACCGGGAGAACCGGATTTATATTCATATCGATCATTTCGAAAAACTGATGGGTGACATGACCGGTTTTATCGGTCAGTATCATCAAATCAATCCTTTGAAACCCGGGATGTCCAAGGAAGAGCTCAAATCGAAACTCCCGGGCGAAATCAGCGCCAGGCTGTTTCAGCTTCTGATGAGCGAACTTGCCAGAACCAATAAAATACTTCAGGACGAGAATATTGTCAGTTTGTCCACGCATGTGATATCATTGGGGGCAGATCAAAGTGGAATACGATCAAAAATTCTGGATGTCTATCTGAAAGCCGGATTGACGCCGCCATATTTCAAGGAGTTTTGCAGAAATGAAAGCCTGGATGCCGGCAAGGCCAAAGATGTCCTGCTCCTGTTGATCGATGAAGGATTCATTGTCAAAATAAAGGATGATCTGTTTTTTCACAGCCAGCCGATGGCCCAAATTCGAAAAGAACTGGTCAATTTTTTGACCATGCATGGTGAAATTACGACACCACAATTCAAGGAGTTGACCGGAATCAGCCGAAAATATCTGATTCCGCTGATAGAATATTTTGATTCAAAAAATGTGACCATTCGAATTGGCGATATTCGCAAATTGCGGAATGGATGAGAAGGGAGACCATATGGACAAATTAAAGACGTTTATGACGCAGCGGATTCTTGCCGGCCTGCTTCTGGCAATTGCCATTCTGTGGCTTTTCAGCACGATCATGGGCATACTCAATAAACCCGCTTCGGATTCACTGATGGGACATACATCGGATCTGGCGGCGCCGTTGGCTTCGTCAGCACCGGCCCATTCTACCGTTAAGGACACCTCGCATTCAAAGACGGATAGCCACACGGTCAATTCGGCGGCAGCGGGTGTCGGGGAAAAACATCCGCCGGTGGAAAACGGGCATTCCGGCGCAGAGACCCTGGTTCAGGAAAAACAGGCCGTTCCTGTTTCAGCGCCGCATGGTACATCCGGTCTGAAGGCATCAGATTCGGCGCATACGGCTTCAGTGCCGGATGCACCGGTTTCCCATGAAAAAATGATATCCGGGGTCGCGTTTGTGCAGGCGGCCCAGAAGCCATTGCGGTACGAGCTGGAAGACCGGTTCTGGGGATGGCGGCCCAATGATATCATCAATATAACCGATAATGTGAACAACTATCAGTTGGGTGTTCTGGAGGTTACCCGCAGAACGGCCGTGATATTGGCAGAACGCATGTCCCGCACTGGCAGTGTCGAATCTTTTGACAAGAATTTAGAGCATGCCATGGACTGGTTTATGACCAAACCCGATCGCTACTGGTTTCCATCCCCGGAAAACCGTTATATCGATGCTCTGGATGACTGGAGCATTTATGTGGAAAAACTCAAACGAGGTGAGGCGTCATTTTACACCCGGCCGGACAATTTGATCCCGCTGCTTGCGGCGTATGCCAACCTGCTGGGAAGCTGTGATGAAAATTTGGTAAAAACCAAGGAAGGTTCCGGTGATCCGGTCAGTTTGTTCCAGGTAGATGATTATTTCTATTATGCCAAAGGTGTTGCCAGCGCATTACATATCATTTTGGAGGCGGTTCATGCGGATTTCCATCAGATACTGGAAACCCGGCACGGTACGGAGCTGTTGCATCACGCCATCCTGTCCTGTCAGCGCGCATCGGAAATTGAACCCTGGCTGATCACCGATGCCGATCTTAGCGGCATACTGGCCAACCATCGGGCCAATATGGCTGCACCAGTCAGTCATGCCCGTTTTTATCTGGACGTACTTATCGCAACGCTGTCAACCTGATATGGCCCTCCAGTTATGCGGTATCATGTGAAAGGAGGATGCCCGATTGAAAATAAACAGTAAATCAAATAAAATTGGACGTAACGATCCCTGTCCGTGCGGAAGTGGACTTAAATATAAAAAATGTTGTGAAAAGAATCAGAGCGATAACACGACCAGTCTTCGGGATGAGTATAAACGAAAATATCAAATTCGTTTCAAAACCCCGAATGACATTGATGGAATTCGAAAAGCGGGAATAATTGCCCTTGGGGCATTGGATCTGGTCGAGTCGAGAATTCGGCCAGGAATGGTAACCGAAGAAATCAATACACTGGTTCATGACTATACGATTCAACATCACGCAAAACCCGCACCACTCAAGTATCGGGGGTTTCCCAAAAGTGTTTGTGTGTCGGTCAATGATGTCATCTGCCATGGCATACCGGGCAATCAGGTGCTGGCAGACGGTGATATCGTCAATGTCGATGTCACGCCGGTTCTGAATGGATATTTTGCAGATGCCAACAAGACTTTTTTTGTTGGTAAACCCGGGAAAAAGGCCCAAAAAATCGTTCGGGTTGCCAGGGAGTGTCTGATTGCCGGAATGAAGATGGTGAAACCGGGCAATACCACCGGGGATATCGGATGGGCGATTCAGCAGTGTGCGGAAACCCAGGGATGTTCGGTTGTTCAGGAATTTGTGGGGCACGGTGTCGGACTGGCGTTTCATGAACCCCCGCAGATTCTGCATTACGGCAACCGGGGCGACGGGTTTGTTCTGCTCCCGGGAATGGTGTTTACGATCGAACCCATGATCAATCTGGGCAAACGGCATCTGCGGATACTGTCGGACAAATGGACCGCAGTCACAGATGATGGTGAGTTGTCGGCCCAGTTTGAGCAAACGATATGCGTTACGGATGATGGGTATGAAAGTTTGACTCCCTTTGATTGATACCGCTTTCCTAAAAGCAATATAATGGCAACTTTTTGCTTGACCTTTCAAAATGCCTATTGTAAAAAGGCAAGTCTTTTGAACGGAAAAGCAGTTGGCTTTGCTGCAACAAAAAAGAAATAAATAAGGCTTGACAATAAAAAGACAGACGAGTATAAAGATAAAGTTTGCTTGAGTTTGTGGGAAGAAAATTGATCTTTGAAAACTGAACAGTGACAGCTTGTGAGTGGGAACTTGTAAGAGAACGCCTGTAGAGATGCAGGGGTTTAGATAGAAGGATTAATTGGAGAGTTTGATCCTGGCTCAGAATGAAC
>JBFXFK010000136.1:0-13732 GCA_050179135.1 Desulfatirhabdiaceae bacterium
GCCGATACATCCATGCTGCATTATCTTCAGGACGCCAGACCCGAAGAGGTGACTATCGGCATGCGGGTCCGGGCCTGTTATGCCGACCAGCGTACTGGGCATATGCTTGATATTCTACATTTTTCTCCTGTTTGAGTGGAAATGGAAAAAAACGTTTTGGGTTTTGAGTTAAAAGCGGTACATGCCATTTTCGGCTGATTGGCCGGATTGCTACAAGCCGTATTCATCCTTCATTCTTTATCCTTCATCCTTTATTCACGGGAGCTGTCATGGAAAGAGCGGCCATCATCGGTGTGGGCATGACCCGCATCGAAGCCAACAAGGTCAGGGACACATTTGCGGATATGGTCTGGGAAGCGGTCAATCTGGCGCTTTCCGATGCCAATCTGACAATTGACGATATCGACAATGTCGTCACCACATCAAACGATTTCTGGGATGGACGCACCATTTCCTGCATGGCGGTCAGTGACGCCAGCGGGGCCCGCCACAAAAACGTTTCCTGTGTTGAAGGCGATGGCGCGTTCGGTGCGTTTTACGGCCTGTGCCGCACCCTTTCCGGGGCATATGGCACAACCCTGGTAACAGCCCACAGCAAGGGATCTGAAAGTGTCTCCAGCCTGATCACCAATGCGGCGTTTGATCCGATTTATGATCGGGCGCTGGGTATGGATATGGTATCGGCTGCCGGACTTCAGGCAAATGCCTACATGCACCGGTCCGGCGCCACATCAGAACAGATGGCCCTGGTATCGGTCAAAAATCATGGAAATGCCCGCCTCAATCCCCATGCCCAACTGCCCATGACCCTGACGGTTTCAGACGTTCTGAATTCCGAAATGATATCCGAGCCCCTGCACCGGCTGGACTGCTCGCCCATATCGGATGGATGCTGCGCCATCATCATCGCCAACGAGGAAAAGACCCGGCGTTTCGGCAGAAAACCGGTGTGGGTCCGCGGGGTGTCCTTCTGCTCCGATGCCTATTTTCTGGGGGATCGGGATCTGGCTGTTGCGCGCTCCCTGACCCGGGCGTCCCAAAAAGCCTTTTCCATGGCCGGTATCACCGATCCGGCATCTGAAATCGATGTGGCCGAAGTCTATGATGCCTTTACCTATCAGGAGCTGATGTGGATCGAGGCCATGGGCCTGTGTGACGATGGCGCCGCGGGCAGGCTGTTGGCAGGCGGGCAGTTTCACTTGAACAGCCGGTTGCCGGTCAATCCGTCCGGTGGGCTCTTGAGCGGCCATCCGGTCATCGCGGCCGGTCTGATTCGAATTGCGGAGATTGTCAAACAACTGCGCCAGGAAGCCGGGGCGTATCAGGTGGCAAATGCGCGGACCGGCGTGGCCCAGGGTGTCAACGGACTGTGTGGTCAGTCCCAATGTGTCTGGGTTCTGGGTACGGACAGATAGGAGAAAATCATGGGAAAAACACGGGTGGCAATTGTCGGTACGGGCCAGACCCATCATAAAAGTCACCGGCCGGATGTTACAGGCCAGGAGCTGATCAACGAGGCGGTTTGCCGTGCGCTTCTGGACGCCGGGCTTTCCATGTCCGACATCGATGCCATTGTCATTGGCAACATGGATCATTTTGAAGGCATCAATTATGTGGACTGCTGGAGCGTCGATGGCAGTGGTGGATGGATGAAACCGGTCATCAAGCTGACCACGGGCGGCACCACGGGCAGCACCCTGGCCATTGGCGGGGTTCATCTGGTGGCATCGGGCATGTTTGAGAAAGTTCTGATCATTGGTTGGGAAAAGAATTCGGAATCCGACACCACCGGCGCCATTACCACGGCCTTTGATGCGGTCTGGGACCGGCTGGTCTTTGCCGGCGCCATATCCGGACTGGCTGCGGAAGCCCAGGCGTATATGGCCAAATACGGCGCCACGGACCGGGATGCGGCCCGGGTGTCGGTCCGGGACCGGGGTCATGCCTGCAACAATCCGTATGCCCAGCTCAGAAAAGCCGTTACCATTGCGGAGGTTCTGGCCTCTCCCATGCTGGCCGATCCCATTCATCTTCTGGATGTCTGCCCCAGAACCGACGGGGCCTGCGCCGTGATCATGGCGGCCGAAGGCGTTGCGGAAAAAATCGCCCAAAGACCGGACTGGATCTGGGCCACGGCCAACCGTCACAAATACACCTATCTGGGGGATGTCAACTGGGGACAGTTGGACAGTATTGCCGAATCCTCCCGGGAAATCTACCAGAAAGCCGGTATCCGGGAGCCCCGGAAGGAAATTGATGTCATTGAAATGTATCAGCCCTATTCCTTTGCCGGAATCATCTGGATCGAGGATCTGGGTCTGGTGGAAAAGGGCAGGGGGGCGGAATACATCTGGAGCGGTGCGACCGACATGGGCGGCGAGCTGCCCATCAACCCATCCGGCGGGGTGATTGCCTGCAACCCGATTGGCGCCACCGGTCTGATCCGGTGCGCGGAAGCCGCGCTTCAGGTCATGGGCAAGGCAGAGGCGCGCCAGGTTCCGGATGTGGGCCTTGCCATCAGCACCGGATTCGGGGGGTGCATGTGGACCGACATGCTGCTGCATGGGCGGAAGAAGCCGGATTTTTAGAATTTAGGCTGAAGACTGAAGACTGAAGACTGAAGGCTGGAGGCTGAAGGCTGAAGGTGCCGCATTCCGGCAGAGCAGCCGTCGGCCGGTCAGTCGGAATGGCGGCTTCTCACCACTCACTACCCACTTCTCACAACTGTCGGAAAACAGGAAAAAATATGGAAAACATAGAACCGATTGTCATCTCATCAGGCGATGTCCGTCAGCCGTTTCGATATGCCGTGGGCCTGCATGGCAGCAAATTTCTTCAGGAATTGCGGGATAACCGCCGGTTTATGGGCATCAAATGTCCCAAATGCGGTATGGTTTACGTTCCCCCGCGCCGGGTCTGCGGAGAATGCTTCAGGGAGATGACGGAATTCATGCCGGTCGGACCCGAAGGGTCGATTGGAACATTCACCATTTTGCGCTATGCATTTATCGATCCGGAAACCGGAGAGCAGAAACCGGTGCCCTATGGATACGGGTTTATCCGGCTGGACGGGGCAGACACCCTGTTTCAGCATTACATTGATATTCAGGATGAAACCCGGATCAAAATCGGGGCCCGGGTGACACCGGTGTTTTCGGATGTCCGGAAAGGCACGGTAAAGGATATTTTGTATTTCCGGATTATCTAACATTTCTGCTTGTCAGAAGTGTCGTGCTTCTGTCTGGAGATATGAATGTGTACCCATGATCATGTTTGGTCGTTTTGAAAGCCCTGTTTTTTTTTGCAGTGCATCATGTAATTCACATCCAGATTTCTGCCCAACCTGTAGCGCCTGGTAAAGGGATTGTAATGCAGGCCTGTCTGATCGATCGTTGTCAGACCGGCCTGTGCGGCCAGGGTTTTCAATTCTTCCGGCCGGATCAAGCGGCTGTAGGTATGGCTGCCCACCGGCAGTAGCCGCAGGATCATTTCGGCGCCGATGATGGCAAACAGAAAGGACTTGGGATTCCGGTTGATGGTTGAAAAGAAAATGTCACTGCCCGGTCTTGCCAGAGTCTGGCAGGCGGTGACAACCGATCCGGGATCAGGAACATGTTCCAGCAATTCCATGCAGATGACAATGTCATAGGCACCGGGCCTCTTGGCCGCGAGGTCTTCGGGTGTTGTTTGCAGGTAGGTGATGGACAGACCGGACGATGCCGCATGGGCTCTGGCAGCGGCGATGGGTCCTTCACCCATATCGATGCCGGTGACGCTTGCCCCCAGCCCGGCCAGGGCTTCGGAGAGGATGCCGCCGCCGCATCCCACATCCAGCACCTGTTTGTCAATCAGACAGGTGCTTTCCCGAATGTAATGGATGCGCAGGGGATTGATGTCATGCAATGCCTTGCAGTCCCCGTTTCGATCCCACCACTGGTCAGCCTGGGTGTTGAAGCGGTCGATTTCGGACGCATCGATGTTGGGGGGTGAGTTTTTCACAAGTGGCGGCCGATCATGATCCGGAGCGGGACAATGCCGCTACGGCCCCGACGATTGCCGCACCAATTCCTGATCCGTCCTTGACCAATTCCAGGTGTATCCGTTCTGACCGATCCGGAAACAGATCCTGAAAAAGCCCGGTCATGCAATCCGCATATCCGGGATATTTTTCAAACAGGGCGCCGTCCATGGCCACGGTGTGATGGGAATCCAGATGGGCGTCCATCCAGGTAAGGACCGCCGCAATGGCGGCTGCGGCGATTTTTGCCGAACGGCTGACAACCATATGGCAAATGCGTTCAAGGATTTTTATATCCGGTTCAGACGCATCCGGAAAGAGATCACCGGTGAGTGATTTGGAATTCCGTGCAATTTGCGAAAGATGTTCTGAAGTCAGGGTATGTTCTGAATGAAACACCGGTGGGAGTGTTTCGGTAAAAAGAAGCGTTTTCGCCACCATGTCGACCACGATCCGTCTGACGATTTCTCCCAGATACATTCCCGAAACCATCTTTTCCAGACGCTGTCTGCCGGGATTGAGAGAGGCCATGTCGAGCCGGTGGTCATACAAATTGGTTTGAAGCCGATCAAATCCGCCCCATTCCATGTTGATGATCATTTCTTGCGATGTGTCATACCCCGGGCAGATTTTGATATTGCCGATTTTTTCCGGATAACAGGCATTGGTTCCCGTACCCAGGATAACACCCATATGGCAGGATGGATCGGAATAGGCCCCGGCGACAAGGGTTCCCACTGTGTCGTTTAGCAGGGCTGACACACGGATATGATCCATGTGCCTGTGATCCATCGCTTCTGACAAAAGGGCCACCACGTCGTTGCCCACCACACCGGTGGCATGGAATCCTTTTGTCCATTCAATAAGCTTTCCGGAAGCAACAGCGGTCTGCTCAACAGGGAAAGAGAATGTAAAGGCAAGATCATAGGCTTCCCGGGTGCTGATCTGATGATTCTGAAAAAATGACTGGATGCAACCGGCGATAAAATCAAAAAGCTGGAGACCGGAGCCCTGCATCCGGTCAGCGGGAATGACAAATTTGCTGACAGAATCGATTTTGGCGTTCCGGTTGCCGTCAAGCCCCACCATCAGAACACGCATATGGGTTCCGCCCAGATCAAGGGCCAGGAATTTGCCTTTTTCCGTGCCATTCGGGCGGGCGGCAAAGGACGGAATCATCCGGAGAGAACTGCTTTTTCCCGAAAGACCATTTCCCATTTCCTGATGAAACCCGTCCATGATGATTCGGGCATCCTGCGGCGTAAGCGCAAAGCTTTCCTGCAGACGGACAAGAAAACGATCCTGTTCATGACTGTCGATAGTTGCCATCAACTCATTTTCTGCAACGCGTTGTTTTGATTGAAAGCGCGTCACCCATCAGGGTATTTTGATGAAATGCCTCGGTCAGGGATTCATCGGCCACTGCCTCATATCCCTTCAGTTCCGCAACCACGGTGTTTTTATCATCCAGAAATGTAAAATCGCCGGTCATTTTATGCGTTCCGGAATGACGGATTTCCAGCACCGCGGTGATCCCTTCGGACGGGAACTGGCGACAATACTGCCGATAGGACTGGCTGAAACTTGGCAGTGACACCATGCCCAATTTTTCATGACACCAGATCGTGGCCATTTGAAAAGCGGAATCCAGAACCAGCGGATCACTGATCCACCGGCTTCGGGTGGGCTCGACAATCCATTCGTGGGGTAATGGGGCCGAGGCCAGTTCCGCAATCATCAACTGGTCCGACAATCCGATGATGCGTTGAATACCCTGAAGATCACAGCCATGAAACAGCAGCTTTTCATAGACATCCGCCGGTTTTCTGGGGTATGCCGGAACACCGGACAGCCGCGATGCCAGATCAAACACCGGTGGCCCGGCCAGAACACTGGTCAGCACGGCCTTGCCACGGGTATGAATGATATCCCGGCCATTTTTGACCCCATCCCGGATTTCCACATCGATCTCATAAAATCCGTTGTTTTTGCGTGTTTTGCCGGTCATCAGACGGATCATTTTTTTGCCGTCTTCCAGCCGGATGCCTTTGAAGAGCCGGATGTTCTCGATGGCCTGAAGATACAGTCCGGGATTGTCATGAAGCGCTCCATGCCCCAGCCATTCGGTGATCAGGGCAAACGGCACGACCGGCACCCCGCCCAAAACATGGGATTTGAGGATTGGATACCGGTTGATGTCAATTTCCCGTTTGAAACAGAGCTTGTCCATTTCCAGAATTTCAGGCTGATTTGAATCCCGGGTTTCCATGGTGTCAGGCGCCCGCAGATGATCCCCGATGACAACCTCCACGGGCGCCACCGTATGGCTCCGGTGCATTTCCTGAATCATGGCGGCAGCTCCTGCAACGGGTTCAATAAGGGAAACGCCGTTTCTTTCAAATTCCTTTTTCAGGCCGGATTGCACCATGCCGCCATTCCAGGGTCCCCAGTTGATGGAGACAACCCGGCAGGAAGGCCGTCGATGGGCCTCGATCTGGGCGATTTTGTTCATGACCTCGTTGGCCATGGCATAATCGGCCTGACCCTTGTTTCCGGTTCGGGCCGTGACAGAGGAAAACAGCACGATGGCGGCCAGTTCCGTGTCATCAACCGCATTCAGCAGGGACCGGAGTCCGTTGACCTTGGTTTGAATGACCCGCTCAACCTGATCCCGGGTCTTGTCAATGATCAGACGGTCTTCGATCACCCCGGCGCCATGAACAATGGCGCGGATCGGGCCCTGGTTCCGGCGGACAGTGTCCAGGATTTTCCGGACCGCCCCGGCATCCTGGATATCCACCGGAATATACTGAACGGATGACCTGGTCTGCCTGATGGCATTCAGGGTGGTTTGAATTTCCCGATTGGCCATGTATTTGCGGAATCGCAAATCGATTTGTCGGGGTGTCAGTTTCTGTCCGTTGGATTCATAGGACAAAATGGCCTGTTTGATTTCCGGATCACCGGTCAGATCCGTCAGCCAGCCAGGCTCGGCAAAGGGATTCGGAGACCGGCCCAGCAGAATCAGGCGGGCCTGAATCCGGTTTGCCAGGGCAATGGATGCAAAGGCGGTCACCCCCCTGGCGCCGCCGCTGATGACAATGACATCATTGTCCTGAAGCGGGAAATCCCCTTGGGGATAGGGTGAATCCATCAGACTGGGGTCATGAATCGTGTTTTCCGGAAGATCTGCATCCAGTCCGATTTCAACCGGATTGCCATCGAGTTTGTTGAAAAGCGCATGTTTCAGGGCCCGGGACAGTCGGGTTGTATCAGACCAGTCCGTCGATATATCCACGGCCCGACAGGTAACGCCAGGCCATTCCAGGGATGCGGTTTTGACCAGTCCGGCCAGTCCGCCCGAAACGGGTGAGGCAACCCCCCGGCCCCTGAATCCAAAGGCCCCGTCCATAAAGGTGACAGAGGCAAAGAGAGCGCCGCCGGTTTTGGCGCTTTCCATCAGGCCCGGACCAAAATGATGGGCCAGATCAAAGGCTGTCAAAAGCGCATTTAAACCGGTTTCTGCCGACTGGTCAGCGGATTCATTCGGGTCTGTGACCAGAATCAGTCCGGTCGGGGAACAGGTAATGGACACTTCGGAATTGGTGTCCATGTCGATTTTGACCGCATCGATGCCATCCGTTTTCAGCTCCGCCATCAGGGCGTGAATCAGGTCGGAATTGTTTCCGGCAATCAGGACAGGTCTTCCCGGTGACAGGCCAATGGATTCCGTGCCTATCGACCGTGTGTTCAATGCAACCACCTGCCGACGGGGAAGGCTGGTGGACGAGTGACACGGCCCGACGGTGATGGAATCGGAATCATCCGGTGTTGAAACGGTTTGACAGGCACAACCGCGCCGTTGCGGTGTGGATGACGGACGGTTTTGATGCAGCACGGAGACGATATGCCGAAGGGTTTTGAGCCCGGCCATTTCATCCGGGGGAATGCTCGGGAGCTCGGGCATGGCCTCTTCCATGGCGGCCAGAATTTCCACCCGTTTGATGGAATCGATGCCGAGATCCGCCTCGATATCCATATCCAGGCCCAACGTGTCAACCGGGTAGCCGGTCAACCGGGACACCACGTTCAGGAGTTCATGCTGAATGGTTTCAGGAATCAGGATATCAGGGGGCAGGGGACAGATATCCGGATTCGGGTTGCGGACGCCTGCCCCCTGTCCCCTGCCCCCTGTCCCCTGATTTTCTCCGGCAAGCTGTTTTGCGACCTGCCCCAGGGTTTTGAGCCCGGCCATGACATCTGTCGGCACCGATGGCAGGCCCGGCATAGCCTCTTCCATGGCGGCCAGAATTTCCACCCGTTTGATGGAATCGATGCCGAGATCCGCCTCGATATCCATATCCAGACCCAGCGTGTCAACCGGATATCCGGTCAGGTTGCTGACCACATTCAGGAGGACGGTTTCGATTTGAAGCGGGGCATGGGCAGTCTGCGATGCCTGCGGCATTTGGTTCGGCATTCGGGTTTCAGCGATCAATCCGGAATCTTCCTGGCGCGGTCCGGTTTGAACCCGGTTTTGCGGCTCCGGTAATGGAGATGAAAAAACCGGCGCATCGGTCAGGGGCAATGGATTTTGGGGATGAACCGCGTGTTCGCCACTGCTGGTGTTGTCACGGACCGGTTCCATGACAGCAGGCGATCCTGAAAAAAAACGGGTCTGATCCAGAATTTTTTGAAGGGCCCGGCCGGTTTCGGCCTGAGACTGTAAAAAGAGTTTATGGGCCTCTGCAGTCTGAAGCTGAAGTGTCTGAAGCGATCGGAGTCCTTCCTGTACCACCTGAAGCGCCTGATCTATTGGAAACGGGCCTGGAGCCCGGTTTTGTCCGGAAAGTGAATCGTTTTGCATAACGGTCTCGATTTGGGTTTGACGCACGGAATCTGCGACAGTTGAGGCGTCTGGGACAACAGCCTGTTTTTCAAGAATAACCGGATTGGCGCCGGTTGTGGATGTCTGCCCGGGACTGAATTGGGAGGCTGATTTGGGCGGTCTGTAATTTGCGCCGGACAAGGGAACATTCATGGCCTTTTTGCGGGTTGAGACGGCCGAATTGCCGGGCTGCCAGAGATCCAGGCGAACCGGATGCCCCAGGACTGCCAGTGTGGCCAGGGTCCGGGCAAGGTCCAGCATGCCGAAATGTTTTCCGGATGACGCATCCATGGACAGGGCCTGAATGTCCTGATTCGGGAGTGTGGTGCGTACCAGTCCGGTCAATACCGCTTTGGGACCGACTTCCAGAAAGGTCCGGATACCCCTGTCGTGCAGCGTCAGAATATTCTGAACAAAGTTGACCGGTGAAATCAGTTGTTGGCTCAGAATCTGTTTGACCGATTCCGGACTGTCCGGAAAGGGCTCTCCGGTCATGTTGGACAGGACCGGAATATCGGATGGTGAAATGGACGCGGATGACAGGGATGTCAGAAACGGGGTCACGGCATCTGCCATCAGGGGGCTGTGAAACGCGGTGGAAACCGGAAGCCGAACCACCCGGAACCCCTTTTGTCTGAAAATATTCCCGGCATGATCCACATCGGTCTCGGCCCCGGACACCACACCCTGGGATGGGCTGTTCCGGTTGGCCAGAACCACATTCACCGATCCGGACCGAATGATGGCGTCTATGGCGCCGATATCCCCCTGAACCGCCAGCATGGCGCCGTCTGACCGGGCCGATGCCATGGCCCGCCCTCTGGCAACGGACAGATCAAACAGGGTGCGTTGATCCATCCGACCTGCGGCAAACAGGGCCGGGAGTTCTCCGAAGCTGTGACCGCAGACTGCATCGGGTGTCACGCCAAAACCGGACAGGATAGCCAGCATCGACAGGCTGACAGCGGCAATGGCCGGCTGGGCCGTTTGTGTCTGCCGAAGGACTGTCTCTGCAGAGGGATCACAGGGATCAACCGGATAGATACACCCGGAAAGTCTGACAGGGCCATCAAAAACAGCATCCGCCGTTTTAAGAATTTCCTGGGCAGCCGGAAACAGGCACATCAGATCCCGTCCCATGCCCACATACTGACTGCCCTGTCCGGGAAACAGAAATGCCAGTTTGCCGCCGGGTTCCGGCCCGCTGAAAAACAGGGATGATGTCAGAACCGGACCCACGGTTGTATCGGTCACCCGGTCCAGGGCGTCATCCAACAATTGGATCAGACCACCCGGGCCGGAATCATTTGCCAAATCCGGAACCACGATCAATCGAAACCGGTCTGTTGATTTGAAAGTCTTGCGGCTGGCTCCGGCAAGGGTTTTCAGGGTGTCAATACCATGCGTTCCGGACACCGCTTCTTTCCATGCAATGACCTGCTCTCTGATTTCAGACAGGTTTGACCCGGAAGCGGCCAGCATCTCGATTGTGCCATCCCAGGCAATCTCCGGTGAAACCGGCTGGGCTTCTTCGAGCACCAGATGAAAATTGCTTCCCCCAAAACCGAATGCGCTGACGCCCGCCCGTCTGGGCGTGTCTGATGACGGCAGCCAGGGTCTTGACCGGCCATTGAGATAAAAGGGAGACCGGTCAATTTCAAGACCGGGGTCCGGATTTTCTGCCTTCAGGGTCGGCGGCAGCACCTTGTGATAGAGAGACAGGGCGGTCTTGATCAGTCCGGCGGCTCCGGCAGCCGCCTTGGCATGGCCGATCATGGATTTGACCGATCCCAGCGCACATTGCTTCTGACAGGCCCGGTTTTTTGGCATGCATTCCTGAAATACCTGATTCAGCGCCCGGAACTCGACCTGATCCCCCACACGGGTTCCGGTGCCATGGGCCTCGATCAGTCCGACCGATGCCGGGTCGATCCCGGAAGCCTGGTAGGCCGCCCGCAGGGCCTGTTCCTGGCCTTCCTTCCGGGGGGCATAGATGCTCTGGGATTTGCCGTCACTGGCGGTTCCGATGCCGCGAATCACCGCATAGATGCGGTCCTGATCCCGGATTGCATCATCCATGCGTTTTAAAACCAGCATGCCGATTCCCTCACCCAGTACCGTGCCATCCGCATCCCGGGAAAACGGGCGGATATCCCCGGACGCGGATAAAATATGGGATTGGGCAAAACACATGTGCATGAAAATGTCATTGAGGGTATCCACACCGCCGGTGATGACCATGTCACAATGATGGGCGCCAAGCTCCATCATGGCCAGGTGAACCGCACCAAACGAGCTGGCGCAGGCGGCATCCACAACACAGTTGGTGCCGCGCAGATCCAGCCGGTTGGAGATTCGTCCGGCAACCACATTGCCCAGCAATCCGGGAAACGAGTTTTCCTGCCAGGATACATATGAATCTGCAATCTCCTTGACGATCTGTTGACGCTGGCCGGATTCGATACCGTGTTCCGTTAACACCGCATCCCATTTGGGATATCCCAGTCTGGATGCCAGTGGAATGACCAGTTCCTGGGTTCCGGTAACGCCCAGTATGACGCTGGTGCGGTTCCGGTCAAATGTCCGGGTTTCATAGCCCGCATCCTGAAGGGCCATTTTGGCGGCGGCAAGCCCCAGAAGTTGGGATGTATCCGTGGCTTCAAGGCTGGCCGGCGGAATGCCGAACTCGGATGGATCAAATGAAAACGGGGAAATGAATCCGCCCCGGGTGCAATACACATGATCCGCGCGTTTGGTGTCGGCGTCGAAATATTCTGCTTTGGACCAGTGGGATGGCGGTACATCGGTGATGCAGTCCTGACCCGTAACAATGTTTTTCCAGAATTGACGGGTATCCCCGGCGCCGGGAAAAATGCATCCGATACCAATGATGGCGATGGGCGAAGCATGATGATTGGAACCGGACCTGTCGAAAGGAATGCTCATGTTCTGGATTTCCTGACCAGCCTGGAAATGGCTTCACGGGAAAGGGGGGTGAATTGATCACGCCAGGCCGGAATTGGAACACCCTGGCATCGGATCCAGTTCAGGCGGGTCAGCACACTGGCGCCCACAAGCAGATTGAGCGCCACGGTAACCACATCCCGATTTTCCGGCTTTTCCAGAAACGTACCGGCAGTCCAGGCGTTGAATGCACCCATGCCTGGCCCGCACCATATCTGGTAATCCATTTTTCGGGACTCCTCGCCCTGTTGGGCCCAAAGGGAAGACCGGCCCAGATAAGACCGGAAAATCAGCGCCATTTTATGTTTGGGTGAGGCATTGGCCTTTTCAATCTGATCCGGACTCCGGTTCATGAAAAAGTGGGTCGTGTTGGCCCATTCCTGTTCCAGGCTGCATCGGAAATAATCCCGTTCCAGTTGAACCCGGATGGCATGGGGTATGTCTTCGATGCGGTCATGGGCCGTATAGATGTCATAGAGTCTGGCGGCGCGCTGGGCAAACATGGTCCCGCGTTTTAACACCTGGACCCTTACACCCATTTCAAACATGTCGGCAGAGGGCGCCATGGCCACATCGGCCTGTCGGGTTTCTGCCAGAAGGCGCTTGACCGGTTCTGAAACACCGGCCTCCACACATGCCTGGTTGATGGAACCGGTCAGAACATAGGCGGCCCCCATGGCAAAAGCCGCAGCAGTGGCATGCGGGGTACAGATGCCGCCGCCCAGTCCGACCGGAATGGAGTCGGGATAATGGTGCGCATGAACCATTTCATCCCGCAGCGCCAGAATGGTGGGAAACAGGGTCAGCGCCGGTCGGTTATCGGTATGACCACCGGAATCGGCTTCTGCGGTCAGGGCGTCACACATGGGAACATGACGGGCCAGCCCGGCTTCCGTTCGGGAAATTTGGCCGGTGTCAACCAGGTGATTGAGGAGTTTTTCCGGTGGTGGAGAAAAAAATTTTCGGGCAACCTCTTCCCGGGATATTTTGGCCACAATCTGATTGGGACACACAATATCGCCCTGTTGATTCTGGTGAATACCGGACACCCGATACCGGACCAGCGCCGGTGTCAGATTCAGGAATGCCGAGGCGCAAACCCGGCGGATGCCATGCTTCATATACAGCGCCACAATCCGGGATTCCAGATCGGGATCATAGGGGCTGTGAATCAGGTTGAAGCCAAATGGTAGCTCGCCAATGCCGGTCCTGATCCGGTGAATGGCGGTCTCAACCGCATCCGGCGCCAGGCCCGCAGCCCCGAAAACCCCCATCATACCGGCCCTTGCAGCCGCACAGACCATTTCCACAGAGGTAATGCCATGGGCCATGGCCCCCATGACATAGGGATACTTCAGATTCATGGCGTTTTTAAACCCGGAGTCCCCCAGGTTTTCCAGCGGCAGGGCAGGGGCGATGGCGGCAATTGGACAGCCGTCAGACGGTCGGGTCCGGTCATCATGAATTTGAAGTGTTCCGCCCTGAGCCAGTGTCAGTTTTCCAGATGTATCCAGAAGAATGACCGGCCGATGGATATCCTGAAAGGCAGACCAAATTGTCTGTTCATCCGATACAGGCGGTGTGTCACCCGGTGACCAGGTTCCGGTGATAAGGGGTGCAGGTGTCAAGTTATCCAGTCGAAATTATGAATATAGCTTTCAAGATCATTATCTTAAAATCTATAGAAATATGTATTATTAATTATATCAATATGATAAAAAGTAGTCCAAATTTTTGATCAGCTCTATTTTTTAAACAAATTGCGTTGGTGTGTCAAGACCGTTACAAACAAATTACATATTCATGTGAAAATATATCGTATTTCACATTCCCAATTCGATATTTCGTATCAATTTGGCTTT
>JBFXFK010000137.1:0-13713 GCA_050179135.1 Desulfatirhabdiaceae bacterium
CAAGGCCGCCGCCGGGTGGCTGCACTGTTCGATATACCGGTCATGGACCAGACGATGATCCAGCCAACTGAACTGTTTTGGCACTGACCGGACACGTTGGGGGGAAACCGGTTGTTTGGATACCATGTCGTTCTCCTTTGCTGATTGAGGGTTGATTGATAAAATCCTGCCCCAAGTGTAGCAAACGGCGAACGGTGATTACCATGTCATCTTGTAACGCAACGCCTGTAATATTTGCAATTATAGCATATTTCATATGACTTGATATCTGTCTTTATTCATCGAATAACTGGCTATTGCCGCATGTGATACGAACCCGTGATAAAGCATATAACCTATATCTCCAGATACTTATAGGGTAAATATCGGAGTATGCAGGGTCCATATATGTGCTAATTTGCTTCAGATTTGGCCAATAACGAAGATTGAAAATGTATAAAATATTAAGTCATATGAAAAATGCTATAGTCCCAAAATAACAACTGGTTGTGCATTTATGATATCTTGTAACGTACCAGAAAATTTCTTCTGACGCCAGTATTTTCTGCTAATTTTTCAAAGAGCTAAACTGATACGATAAAAAAGAATCGTAACGCGCAGTAGCAGATATTGAGGGTGCTGGCGGACCAGTTTGAGGTATTGCGCCGGAACAGGAAATAGTCTTTCAGCTCCTGTTCCGTAATTTGCAGAGGATCTTTGTTGACGTATTCCAGAAGTTGACGAACGGATCTGGCATAACTTTCCCGGGTTTTGTCACCTTTACCGGCCAGTTGCAAAGCATTGATGGTTTTGGTGTGCCAGGGGGTCTGAAGCGTGTGTGACATGATATCTCTCCTTTTTGTTATGATTATGGTAAACCCTGAGGAGAGATATCATTTTTTCAGATTGGATGGGACTGCAGATGAAAAAAGATCTTTCATGAAGCCGGTCAGAATTTAAAGCACCGGCTTCGGAGTACGGAAACTGCCGAGCAGCGGCTTACTTGAACACCGGCACACCGGTCAGTGCAGAATCTGGCTGAGAAAGAGTCTGGTGCGATCATGCTGCGGATTTTCAAAAAAGGTCTGCGGGTCATTTGATTCCAAAATCTGACCAAAATCCATAAACAGCACGCGGTGGGCCACGCTTCTGGCAAATCCCATTTCATGTGAGACCACAATCATGGTCATACCTTCCTGAGCCAGATTGATCATGACATCCAGAACTTCCTTGACCATTTCCGGGTCCAGGGCCGATGTGGGCTCATCAAACAGCATGACCGTCGGTTTCATGCACAGACTTCGGGCGATGGCCACCCGTTGCTGCTGGCCTCCGGAAAGCTGGCCGGGGTATTTGTGGGCCTGTTCGGCGATATGCACCTTTTCCAGATACATCATGGCGGTTTTTTCAGCTTCCTGGCGGGGTGTTTTTCGAACCCATATGGGACCCAGGGTCAGATTTTCCAGAATTGTCAGGTGGGGGAACAGGTTGAAATGCTGGAAAACCATCCCCACTTCGGCGCGAATTTTTTCGATATTCTTGATGTCATTGGTCAGTTCCATGCCATCAACAATAATTTTTCCCCGCTGATGCTGCTCCAGACGGTTGATGCATCGAATCAATGTGGACTTTCCGGACCCGGACGGGCCGCAGATGACAATCCGCTCTCCCCTGTGAATGGTGAGATTGATCCCTTTCAGCACATGAAACTCGCCATACCACTTGTGCATGTCGGATATTTGAATGATGGTGTTCTCTGATTCGACGGACCCGATTGGTCCGATCTGCATGTCACTCATGTATGCTCCGTTTGACTCACGCGCCCAGTTCTTTTTCCAGACGTCTGCTGTAATTGGACATGGCGTAGCAGCAGATGAAATAGATGCAGGCCAGAAAAAAATAGGCCTCCGACGAAAACCCCATCCAGTTTGGATTGGCCAGGGTGGCCTGCGTGGTTTTCAGAATATCATACAGGGCAATGATGACCACCAGGGATGTATCCTTGAACGCCGAAATCAGAATGCTGACCGATGGTGGAATGACAATTTTCAGGGCCTGGGGCAAAATGATCAGTCGCATGGTCTGGACATAATTCAGTCCCAGTGATTCAGCCGCTTCATATTGTCCTTTGGCAATACCCTGAAGACCGCCCCGCACCACTTCCGCAATATACGCCGCTGTAAACAGAATGATGGCAACCTGGGCACGCAAAATTTTATTGATGGTGATGCCCTCGGGCAGAAACAGGGGAAAGATGACAGCGGACATGAAGAGCAGACTGATCAGGGGCACGCCGCGAATCATTTCGATATAAATGACTGAAAGAATGCGGATGGCAGGCATTCTGGACCGCCGCCCCAATGCCAGCAGAATGCCCAGGGGATAGGCCGCTGTCAACCCGAATATGGCCAACAGAAATGTTAGCGGCAATCCACCCCACTGCTCGCTGTCAACCGGTGACAAACCAAAGAGGCCGCCTTTCATGAGAATGCCCATCAAAAACAGGCCGGCCATCCATCCATACACCAGCCATCGTTTCCAGAAATTCCGGTTGCGACTGATCAGCAGCAGTAGAATCAGCAGAACCACCGCAAGGCTTGGCCGCCAGTGAATATCATGGGGATAAAACCCAAACAGAATGAACCGGTAATTGGACGAGATGATGGACCAGCATGCGCCGTCGATGTTCCGGCATTCTGCCGGCGTCGATACCCACAGGCTGTCTATGAAAACCCATGCGATCAGTGGTGGAACGGTTTTCCAGAGAAACAGGAGAGAGACAATGGTCAGAATGGAATTGAGCACATTGTTGAACAGGTTGCTCCGGATCCATCCGATAATCCCCACACTGGTGACCGGAGGCCGGATATCCTCTGTGATGATCTGATAAACCGTCATGCAATGCCTTTCTTTCGCCCGCTTACCTTTCAACCAACGCCATTTTTTTGTTGTAGATGTTCATCAGGAACGAAGTCAAGAGACTCATGATCAGATACACCAGCATGATCATGGCAACCCCTTCAATGGCCTGACCGGTCTGATTGATGGTGGTGTTGGCGACAGAAACAAAATCGGGATATCCGATGGCGACTGCCAGTGAACTGTTTTTGGTCAGATTCAGCATCTGGCTGGTCAACGGCGGAATAATCACGCGAAGAGCCTGGGGGAGTATGACCCGGTTCAGGGTCTGCGAGGGCTTCAGGCCCAGGGAAAGGGCTGCCTCGGTCTGACCCCGGCTGACAGCCTGAATACCGGCCCGGACAATTTCCGCCACAAATGCGGCCGTATACAAAACCAGGCCCAGAAGCAGGGCCGTAAATTCCGGGCTGACATTGACGCCGCCCGTAAAATTGAATCCGGTAAGCTGCGGCACATTCATTGCGGTGGGGCTGCCGCCAACCAGCCAGGCCAACAGCGGCAGGCCCAGAATCAGTCCGGCGCCAACGCGGACAATCGGAAATATCTGACCGGTTTTATCCTGCCGGTTTCTGGCCCAGCGATGCAGAAAAAAGACACCGATACAGGCCATAAATAGTGCAACAGCCATATATCCATGGGCCGGATGGGGTGATGGAATGCCGAAAACCAGTCCCCGGTTGCATAGAAATACGCCGGCGAAAGGTGACAGGGCCTGACGGGGGCCGGGCAGAGAATCATAAAAAATGGCATACCAGAACAGAAGCTGAATCAAAACCGGAATATCCTGAAACACCTCGATATAAATCGCAGCCAGCCGGGAAACGATCCAGTTGGTGGACAAACGGGACACACCGATCAGAACTCCCAGAAGAACGCTGAACAAAATGCCGACAATGGCCACTTTGATGGTGTTCAGCAAACCGGCCAGAAGCGCCCGGGCATAGGAATTGGCCGCAGAATAGGCAATCAGGGATTCACCGATTTCAAACGCCGCCTCTTTTTCCAGAAAATCAAAACCGGTGGCGATTGACTGGCGTTTCAGGTTGGTGACCGTGTTGTTGAACAGATAAAAGCTGATCAGCCCGACAATGACCAGGGTTGCGATCTGATAGACAACCGCCCGCCGATCCGGATCATGCCAGAAGGGTATGGCCGGATGGCGGGTATTTGTTCCGGGAAAATTATCCGGTATTGCACGTTCACCCATGTTTCAATGGCTTTCCGTTTATTTGAATGGCGGCGAGTACATCAGCCCGCCTTTGGTCCAGAGGGCATTCAGTCCACGCTCCAGCCCCAGCGGGGTTTTGGCGCCCACATTCCGTTCAAACACTTCACCATAATTGCCGACCTGCTTGATGATGTTATAGGCAAATTTTTCATCCAGACCGAGAGATTTTCCATTTCCGGGAACCACGCCCAGAAACCGCTGAATCGACGGATTGGTGCTTTTCAGCATTTCATCCACATTGGCGGATGTGATGCCAAGCTCTTCGGCTTCGATCATGGCCAGAACCGAATAATCGACCACATCTTTCCATTGGTCGTCCCCGTGTCGAACCGCAGGCGACAGCGGTTCCTTGGAAATGACTTCGGGAAGAATCATGTAATCCGCAGGATTGGGCGCCACGGATCGGGCCCCGGCCAGTTGGGAAATATCCGATGTCAGGCAGTCGCAACGACCGGCAAAAAAAGCCTTGTTCAACTCGGCATTGTTTTCGATGACCACCGGTTTCATGGTCATGTTGTTGGAACGGAAATAATCCGCCACATTCTGTTCGGTTGTGGTGCCGGGTAAAACACAGACCGTCGCACCGTTCAGGTCTTTTGCACTTTTGATATTCATCTTTTTGGGAACCATGAATCCCTGACCGTCATAATAATTGACCTGGGCAAAATTGAGTCCCAGCGCCGTATCCCGGTTCAGCGTCCAGGTTGCGTTCCGGCAAAGCACATCCACTTCACCGGATTGCAGCGCGGTAAAACGCTGAACAGCGGTCAGGGGAACATATTTGATTTTGGTGGAATCCCCAAAGACGGCTGCTGCAATGGCCCGGCCGGTATCCACATCCAGGCCTTTCCAGACGCCCTTGTCGTCCGGCATGCCAAATCCAAACAACTGGCCGTTGACCCCGACCTGAACAAACCCTTTTGCTTTGACATCATCCAGGGTGCCCGCAGATGCCAGCGTTGCAAATATCAAAACGATTGCCAGTGACAGCCCCAAAATTTTTTCTTTCATCATACCCTCCTGTTGATCGTGATGGTGAATGGAATTCAGAAAATTGACGACAGCCAGTGAGCTGAATAGCATAGCGCTTTTTGGATTGGCAAGAAAAAAGCGTATCCATTGTTTTCTGAACATTGATATCGCATTCAAGATAATGATTTTGGGAGGGCAGCCGGGGATTTAATCCACTCAGTCATCAGGCTTTCAACCCGGGCAGTCATAAAAAATGAAATTGAGGATAGCCTTGCAAAGACAGGATAAAATGATATAAAAGATTAAAGCTCGTATTTTTAACCGGCAATTTTGCCCCTCCGGGGGATCATGCATAACGCAAATGAGAAGGATGTGATCATTCCATGAATTTGTTGCAGACCTTTAATGTTTTTCCATCTCTTCCCCAGCCAATCCGTTTTTTGGAAAAGCTGTCCCGGAATCTCTGGTGGAGCTGGCAGCGGGATGCCATTGATCTTTTCAGGCGGATTGACCCAAGGTTATGGTCAGAATCCAAAGACAATCCGGTTATGTTTCTGACCCTCATCCCGCAGAACCGGCTGTTGGAAATATCCCGGGACGAGAGCTTTCTGATTCATCAGCAGCAGGTCATGAAGCAGTTTATTGCCGAAATCGAGAGTGACGCTGAAGAAAATATGTCGCCCTATGGTGCAAATGGAACCATTGCCTATTTTTCCATGGAATTTGGCATCCATGAAAGTGTTCCCCTTTTTGCAGGCGGACTGGGTATACTGGCTGGAGATCATCTCAAATCTGCTTCGGACATGGCACTGCCACTGACCGGCGTGGGTCTTTTTTATCAGAATGGCTATTTTCATCAATACCTGGATCATGATGGCTATCAGCAGGAAGAATATCCGGAAACCGATGTGTTCATGCTTCCCATGGACCGGATTCTGGACAGCAATGGAAATGATCTGATCATATCGGTTGACGGTCCGACCGGCGTCATTCACGCCTGTGTCTGGAAACTGCAGATTGGCCGGATACCCCTGTATCTTCTGGATGCCAACATCGGGCTTAACGCGCCGGAAAATCGATCCATCACCTCCAATCTGTATGCGGGAGACTATGAAAAACGTCTGGCCCAGGAGGTGCTGTTGGGTATCGGCGGTATTCGAGCGCTGACCGCCATGAATATTTTTCCAACGGTCTGTCATATCAATGAGGGGCATCCGGCATTTGCCAGCATCGAACGCCTGCATGAATTCATGAACCGGTATCGTATCGACATCCGGACGGCACTGGAAATCATTCCCCGATCCACGGTATTTACCACGCACACGCCTGTGGCGGCCGGACACGACGAATTTCCCTCCCATTGGGTTGAACCCTATCTGAGACCGTTGTCCGAACGGATCGGGGTATCCTGTGATGAAATGATATCCTGGGGTCAGCCCCAGAATGGCGGGATTGAAAAGCCGTTTTCCATGTTCATTCTGGGAAAACGCATGGCCCATTACTGTAACGGTGTAAGCCGTTTGCACGGCCGGGTGGCCAGGCGAATGTGGGCGCATCTCTGGCCCGGTCTTCCGGAAAATGAGGTTCCCATCACCCACATCACCAACGGTGTTCATGTCGCAACCTGGATTTCCCACGAATATTCATCCCTGTTTGAACGGTATATCGGTCCCAACTGGGAAATGGACATCCGAAATCCGGAAATCGTCAAACGCTTCAATGATATCTATGATGAAGAACTGTGGCGGGCGCACGAGATCAATCGGGCCAGACTGGTCCGGGCCTGTCGAAAAAAGATGGTCGATCAGTATCGGAGACGCCACGCCCCCATGTCCATGATGAAGGATGCCGAGTCGGTTCTGGATCAGGGAACGCTGACCATCGCATTTGCCAGACGGTTTGCCTCGTATAAACGGGCGTATCTGATCCTTCAGGATCCGGATCGGCTGGAAGCTCTGATCACCTCCCAAAATCATCCGGTTCAGTTCATTTTTTCCGGAAAGGCGCATCCCAAGGACAAGGAAGGAAAGGATCTCATCAAAAGACTGGTGGAATTTGCCCGGCGCGCCAGTGTGCGGCACCGGATTGTGTTTCTGGAGGATTATGACATACACACGGCAAGATACCTGGTTCAGGGTGCGGATGTCTGGCTGAACAATCCGCGCAGGCCTTTTGAGGCATGCGGCACGTCCGGCATGAAAGCGGCCATCAATGGGGTCCTGAATGCGAGTATTCTGGATGGATGGTGGGATGAGGCGTATACCGAGCAGTGTGGCTGGATGATCGGAGATGGTTTTGAATATCCCGATTCTGGATATCAGGATATCGTGGATTGCCGGTCCCTGTTCAATGTTCTGGAAAACGAGGTCATTCCCTGTTTTTATGACCGGGAAAAAGGGGGGCTGCCGGTTAGATGGATCAAAATGATGAAGGAATCCATGAAAACGACGATCCAGAACTTCAGCAGCCAGCGCATGGTCAGTGAATATGAACAGTTGCATTATCTTCATTCGGCCTACCATACGTCCGAGCTTTTGCGTAACGATGCAGAAGCAGCCCGTCAGATCCATGCCCAGGATGAACGTCTGATGTATCTCTGGAAAGACATTGTCGTTAAACATCCGGTCAGTGATTTCAAATATCATTACCGCCTGGGCGATCCGCTGGATGTTTCGGTTGATGTCTTTCTGGGCCAACTGTATCCGGATGAAGTCGATGTTGAACTTTGTGTCGGGAAATCCCGGTCCGTAGATGGAATGGATGACATTCAGACCGAAAAAATGTATGACTGGAAAGAATTGGGTCATGGTCATTTTCAATATCGGCGTTCAATCATTTGTGGGAAATCCGGCAGATTTGCATTTACCGTCCGGGTAATGCCAAGAGGCGATGACCGCACCCGATATACACCGGGTCTCATTACGTGGGCGTCTTAGCCGGCAAATTCTGAATGCTCAATACGGAATGCATTTTCACGGTAAACGCTCATGAATGCTTGGCTTCACCCCCAGGCATGAAAATGATATTTTCCGAAAAAGCCCCGTAGGGGCGGTCTGTTTGTAGAAATTGATGCGGTTATTCCCATCAAGCTCCATCGGAGCGGCCTGTCACCGGAATACACAGGTCGCCCCTACGGGGCTTCATGGAAATTTTTATGCCTCAATCTACAAACAGGACGCTCCTACGGAGCTCGATGGTATATGTGTATTTTTAACTGCATTTTCACAGTAAACTTTATCAAACAAGGACACAGCCATCATGAAACAATCCCGAAATCCCCGGATACTGGTGGTGACCCCGGAGGTGACCTATCTTCCCAACCGGATGGGCAGCATGGCCAGTTATCTGACGGCCAAAGCAGGTGGTTTGGCTGATGTCTCCGCCGCGCTGATCAATGCGTTGTTCGATCAGGGGGCTGATGTTCATGTGGCTCTGCCGGATTACCGGTCATTATTCAGCGACCGGCTGGCTCCTTTTATTCAAAAGGAATACCATGAACTGAACAGCAAAATGCCCCAGGACCGGATTCATCTGGCTGAAGACCGGGCGTTCTATTATCTCAACCGGGTATATTCGGATTACTGGCAGGAAAACATCAAACTGGCGCTGGCATTTCAACGGGAGGTCATCAACAATATTGTCCCCAGAGTTCGACCGGACCTGATCCACTGCAATGACTGGATGACCGGGCTGATTCCCGCCATGTCCAGACGTCTGAATATCCCCTGTCTGTTTACGGTTCACAATATTCATACCATGAAATGTTATCTGTCCCTGATCGAGGATCGCGGAATCGATGCGGCCTATTTCTGGAATCACCTGTACTACGAGCGGATCGCCCATGAATATGAGACTGTGCGGGAAAACAATCCGGTGGACTTTTTGACCAGCGGCATTTTTGCAGCCCACTTTGTCAATACGGTCAGTCAAACCTTTCTGCTGGAAGTGGTTGAAGGCCGGCATTCATTTGTGGAAAAATCCATTCAGAGCGAGCTGACCAACAAATGGCGTGCGGATTGCGCTGTGGGAATTCTGAATGCGCCGGATCCGTCATTCAATCCGGCGATTGATCCGTCACTTCACCAATCCTATGGTCCGGATACGGTCATGGCGGGCAAGCAGGCCAATAAACAGGCGATTCAGAAACTGTTGGGGCTGGTCGAGGATGTTCATGCCCCGATTTTTTTCTGGCCGTCCCGGCTGGACAGCATTCAAAAGGGATCACAGTTGCTATCGGATATCCTGTTTTCCGTGGTCTCCCGATACTGGGATAAAAATCTTCAGATCATTTTTGTGGCCAATGGAGAGTATCAGCAGCATTTTCGGGATATTGCCCTGTTTCATGGCATTCAGAACCGGGTGGCGGTCTGCGATTTCAGCGAGCAACTCGAACATCTGGCCTATGGTGCTGCGGATTTTATACTGATGCCGTCCCTGTTTGAACCCTGCGGATTGCCCCAGATGATTGCCCCAATTTACGGTGCACTGCCGGTGGCGCATGATACCGGCGGCATTCATGACACCATCATCCATCTGGATGTGAATCAGAACAGGGGCAATGGATTTCTGTTCCAGTATTTTGATTCCATCGGATTGTCCTGGGCCATTGATCAGGCCATGTCCTTTTATGTACTTCCGGAATCTGTCAGAATCCCCCATATTCAGCGGATCATGACCGAAAGTCTGTCCCGGTTCAATCATGAAGAAACCGCCCGCCAGTATATCGATCTGTACGAAAAAATGCTTCAGCGGCCTTTGATTAACATGTTTTGAAAAAGACAGGGGCAAAGGGGCAGCCTGTAGGTCAGGATATCGCGGTCCTTTGCGACTTCCTGACTTCCAACGCAGCCTGCTTCAGCCCCCATGCTTCAGTCTTCTCCCCAATATCTTTTGCCTGCCAGACGCAGACGGCCACCGTGTCAGAATTGGGAGCCCATCTAAACCAATCCCCGTTCCCCCAGATTGCCATAGCGGTGCCAGGTGTTGCAGATGCTCTGTTCGCGGACATAGTTCAGGAGTTCGATCCGTCCGTCCATCAGAACCGGTGTCCGGGCAATGTAAAATCCGGTTCGGGCCGCCGCCGCATATACGGATTGTGGGACCCGGCCTGACGATGCATAGCGGAGCCGGTCGATTTTGGGCAGGCTTTTGATCAGATCGGCATCGGTCTGAATGGCCATCCCGGTGTTTTCCAGAAACATCCGGCCCTCATGGGTTGACAGAAACGATGTCACCGGACCGACCAGACCGGGCGCAGCACTCAGAATGACCGAGCAGCCGGCAATTTTGGCTGCCGCAACCCGGGTCAGGGTTTCAAACAGGCTGTCATCCGGATGGATGCGAACCACAACATTTCCTGCCGGCAGATACCGCAGCACATTGTCCTGGCCCCGAAGATGAAAATAATCGGTTTCCAGGCCAAATTCCTGCTCGGCATAATACAGACAGCTTTCAATGGCCCGAATGGTCTTTTCAATATCCGTTGACATGCCGTTGAACCGGTTCCATAACACTTTGTTTTTCCATCTCTGAACCAGTCTCAGCAAACTGCTGTCGGTTTTGAGTGCTCCGGTTTCCGGCATGGCTGTTTCTTCAAAATTCATGAACTGGGCCACATAATTGGGGCCACCCGCCTTGATTCCCGCACCCAGGGCCGATTTTCCCATTCCGCCAAAGGGCTGGCGCAGCACAATCGCCCCGGTGGTTCCCCGGTTGATATACAGATTTCCGGCATGGATGCGGTTTTTCCAGAGTTCCTGTTCCCGCGTGTCCAGACTTTCAAGCCCGGACGTCAGGCCATATCCGGTCTGATTTGTAATTTGTATGGCATTCTCCAGGTTTGCCGCGCACATGACACCCAGAACCGGACCAAAAAACTCGGTCTGATGCGTGTAGGTTCCGGGGCGCACCCCCCATTTGATGCCCGGTGTCCACATCCGGGGATTGTTATGGATGTTCTGCGGCTTCAGGAGCCAGGATTCTCCGTGCTCCAGCCGGGTCAGCGCGTTTTTCAGATCCCCCGAAGGCTCGGCAATGACCGGGCCCAGTTTGTTTTCAAAATCCCAGACAGACCCGACCTGCAGACTGTTGGCGGCATCGGCCAGTTGTTTCTGGAACAAACTGTCCTCATATACCTCTTTTTCCAGGATCAAAAGGGATGTGGCCGAACATTTCTGCCCACAGTGCCCGAACGCGGAATGAATGACATTTTTGATGGCCTGATCCCGATCCGACATGGCCGTGACAATGGTGGCGTTTTTGCCGCCGGTTTCAGCCGCCAGAACCACATCGGGTCTGTCTTTCAGCATGGCCATGCCGGTTTCGGTTCCACCGGTCAGAATGATGAAATCCACTCCGGGATTCCGGACCAATGCGGCCCCGGTGGTTGATCCGGAGCAGGGAACAAACTGAAGGGTGTTTTTGGAAACGCCGGCGCGCCAGAAACACTGGCACAGCTCCCATGCCACCAGAACCGCGGCGGATGCAGGCTTGAAAATCACCGTGTTGCCGGCGGCAAGCGCCGCCGTAATGCCGCCGCAGGGAATGGCGATGGGAAAGTTCCAGGGCGATACAACCAGCCCGACCCCTTTGCCATTGGCCGTGATGCCCTTCCGTTCGCAGAACGTCCGCGCAGACCAGGGGTAAAATTCTGCAAAATCGATTGCTTCGGATACTTCGGGATCGGATTCGAAAAAAACCTTTCCGGAGTTGGCCGCTGCCGCGCCGATCAGATCCGCACGCGCGGTTCGCAGCGACATGGCGACCCGGCAGAGAATTTCATGCCGTTGCGCCGGCGTTTTGCGCCGCCACTGGTCCGGATCATTGCGGGCTGTGTTTACGGCAGATTCAATATCATCCGCATTTGCCAGTGCATGCCGGGCCACAACCACCGGCCATGCCTCATGGGCTTTGGCCTGTGACAGATCGATGCAGTCCCGGGTTTCCCGGTCATTCCAGAGGTCCTGTCCGGCAATGACAACCGGAATTTCCATCGGCGGATCCGATGGGTTTTTTTTCCATTTGCTTCGAATCTGAATGGCCCATTCCCGGTTGGCGGCCAGGGACCAGTCGGTATCCGGTTCATTTACAAACGCATTGGTATAAAATGTTCCCATGTGGGGAGAAAATGTCTCGGTCAGACGGTTTTGAATACGGTTGGGAACATCCGGCGCCAGGTGACGGTGATCAACCGATTTGACAAACTGATTTTTCAGAAAAGACCATTCATTTGAATTGGTATTCAGATTGAAGCTGTAACGCAGAAAATTTTCCGGCGCGGTATTCTCATCCAGGCGTCGAATGAGATAGGCAATGGCATTGATGAACTGATCCCGGGATGCCACCGGCGCATACAGCAGCACCTCTCCGGAAACTTCCTGAATGGCCCGCCGAATATGATCCGCCATGCCTTCCAGCATTTCAAATGAAAAATAGGGCAATGTCTGGTTGGTTTTTGCAACGGTATAGGCATAGGCCAGCTCAAACAGGTTGTGGGAGGCAATGCCCAGATGAACCGCCCGGGCCCGGTCCAAAACCATACCATAATCCACCATGCGCTTGTAATTGGCATCCACGTCCAGCTTGTTGTCATACGGGGCCAGGGGCCAGTTGTTCAGAGCCGATTCCACCAACTCCATTTCCATGTTGGCCCCCTTGACAATCCGGACCTTGATGGGCGCGCCGCCGGACGCCACACGCTGCATGGCCCATCCGGTCAGATCCTGCTGAATGGCAAACGAATCTGGAAGATAGGCCTGAAGCACAATACCGGCCGCATGATCCCGGAATTCGGGAAGATCCAGTGTTTCGGTAAATGCGGTTCGGGTGATATCCAGGTCCCGGTATTCTTCCATGTCCAGATTGACAAATTTGGGAACCTGAACCCCGTCTTTTCGGGTGTACCGGTTATCCCGGGCGGTCCGGTACAACCGCGTCAGGCGTTCCTTGAGGACATCAACCGTCTGGTCGAATGCCAAAGAGGATATCTGGGAGTAAATGGTGGATATCTTGACCGAAATATACTCGATTTCCGGATTTTTCAGATCCTGGAGATAGGTTTCCAGTCGGGTGCTGGATTCCTCTTCGCCCAGAACCGCCTCTCCCAGATGGTTGAGATTCATGCGAACCCCTTCCTGCCGGCGTTTTTCCAGGTGGGGGTACAAAAATTCCGGTTCACCCGGAATGATCGCGCGACGACTGTCCTCCCGCATTTTTTCAATGACCCGGGGTATGGATATGGCTGGAAGGTATTTCCCGACATGCAGAAACAGGTGCATCAACAGTTTTTCCGCCGGTTTGAAAAACGATGGAATGCCATAGGTATTCAGCAGAAAATCTAGCTGATTGGCCACCCGGCGGGCCGCATGCGGTCGGAAACTCTGATCCATCATGCGGGTCAGAATCACCTTGTCCAGGGGATGGGTCAGCAGGCGCTTCATCATGTCCTGAGCGTCCTGCTCCTCATCGGTCAGCAGGTCATTGGCCCGGTTCTGCCAGGTTTCCGCCAGACTGATGGCGTCCTGGATGATATTTCTGGATTGGTTGTCACTCATGATATATTGTCTCCTTTTTTCATGGCCGGTTTTTCACAATGCCATCGATGCTGTCCGGATGGC
>JBFXFK010000138.1:0-13662 GCA_050179135.1 Desulfatirhabdiaceae bacterium
CTTGAATATCTGTGTCTGAATTCACAAATATCCGCTTGAACTTGTCCGGCCGGGCATCATTTTCGATATGAGAACCGGGCAGAATCTCCGGAAAACAATAAGGATGGCAAGATGTCTTGTTGCGTATGAAAGAGTCTTCTGTCATGTTACGTAATCAGATCCCCTCCCTTTCGTCCCATGATGACCAGTTCACCACTGGCTTCCAGTTCCTGAATGACCTTGGTGATCACCTGCTGGGCGTCTTCGACATCCTTCATTCGAACCGCGCCGATTGCTTCCACTTCTTCCCTGAGCATTGCGCCGGCCCGTTCGGATATATTCTTGTATATTTTATTTTTTACATCATCGGATGCGCCCTTCAGCGCCAGTGCCAGCTTGTTGGTTTCCACCCGCCTGAGAACTTTCTGCAGACCCTTGTCATTCACCAGAACCAGATCCTCAAATACAAACATCATCAGTTTGATTTGGGCGACCAGATCCGGATTGCTCTCTTCCATATCCGTCAGAATGGCTTCGCATGTTGATCCATCCACCAGATTGAGCAGCTCCGCCAGATGGGCGACCCCACCGGTTTTGCGTGTAACCGATTTTTTCTTTTTTTTCAGAACTTCTTCGAAAACACGGTCAATCTCGAGGACCATGCCTGACAATACCTTGTCCAGCCGGGCAATCCGCATGGCTACTTCCACTTTTACGTGCACCGGAAGCCTGGACAGGACATCACTGGCGGTCTCCGGTTTCAGATGGACAATAATGACAGCGATTGTCTGGGGATGTTCATCTTTTATCATTTCAGCCAGTTGATCCGCTTCAATGCTTTGAAGGGTTTTCAGGGCAAACTCGTCATCATCCGATTCTTCATTGGCTTGGGATTCGATTCCGGTGGCAGAATGCTTTTCCCTGTCCGATTTTGACAGTTCTTCTTTCAGGGCATGTGTTACGGATTCGGGATTTTTTTTTGCCGCTTCAACCAATGCGATAAACTCGGCAGCTACGGCTTCAACGACTTCCGGAGGAATGGAATCCACCCGATTCAGATTGGCCTCGATGATATTTCTTTCCTTTTCATTCAGAATGCGCATGAGTTCCTGGGTGGCATTTTTTCCCATGGAATGAATCAGAATGGCCACTTTCATGGGGCCGGACAACTGACTCGTATTGATTTTTTCACCGTTCATATCATTTCCTGATCCGTTTGAAGTCCAAGAGTTATTCGGTTATGACGCCACTTTCTGCTCCTGTTTCAGCCATTCCCGTAACAGTTGAACGGTTGCGGGATTATCCGACAGAAGAAACTGGGATGCTTTTTCCATCATCGGCAGCGATCGGTTTGCTCCCGTATAGTCATTTTCGATTTCCTGGATGGTTTTGGGGAGTTCTCCAATCAGTGATGTGTCTTCCGCTTTTCTTCTCTCTCCGGTTATCCACTGAATGAGCGGTCGAATCACAAACACAAAGGTCAGCAGTAAAAACAACAGTGAAAATCCATATTGAACATATTCGGAATACTGTTTCAGCCGTTCAATCCAGACTGGTCCGCTTTTCTCTTCAAGATCACCGGATCCCGGGCCATTGAAGGAAATATTTACGACCTCAACCGCATCACCCCGCGATTCACTCAGGTTGACCGCACGCATCACGATACTTTTCAGTTTGCTCATTTCATCCGGAGATCGCGGAACATAATCCCATTGGACACCGCTATCGGCTGAAACTTTTTTATAGGTTCCATCCACCAGAACGGCCACGGACAAGCCGGTCAACTTGCCAACCGGCTCCACGGTATGGCTGGTCAGTTTGCCAATTTCATAATTGGTGGTATGATCCTGTTTCTGAAATTCGGTCGCATTGCTTCCCGATATATTGCTCGCCAATTTGTCTGCAATTTCGGACTGTGAGCCTGGAACGCCCATCGGTGTTTTTTCTGCTTTGACAGATGATTCATTATAGAGTTGCTCGCTGCGAACGACCTTGTTATCCGGATAATATCGTTCCTCTGTTTTTTCCTGCTGTCTGAAATCCAGCGCGCATGACACGCGCACAATCGCTTTGCCCGGGCCCAGGGCCTGTTCCAGCATGGTCATTACCCGGCCTTCCAGACCTCTTTCAATCCTGTTCTGATATTCAAGCTGCTCGGTCCGTTTTTTTTCCGGGTTGTTTGCATCCTGTTTGTTTTCGGACAGCATTTTTCCGAAATTATCAACAATGGTCACATTATCCGGCTTTAATCCGGATACGCTGGATGAAACCAGATGGACTATGCCCAGAATCTGTTCCGGCTTGAGTTTTTTTCTGGGTTTCAGCTTAAGAACCACCGATGCCTGAGCCGGTTCTTCATCTTCGACAAACAGGGATTTGGCTGTCATCACCAAATGCACCCGGGAAGATTCAACCTCTTCGATCTGATTGATGGTTCTGGCAAGTTCCCCCTGCATGGCGCGCTGAAAATTGATGTTTTGTACAAACTCGCTCATGCCCAGTTTGGTGCCGTCAAATATTTCAAACCCGATACCGCCGCCCTGGGGCAGCCCCTGGGACGCCAGCATCATTCGTGTCTCATACACGCTTTCTTTGGAAACCATAATGGATCCGCCGGCTGAGGCAATTTGAAACGGAATTTTGTTCTCACGCAGTTTTTCCAGAATAACGCCGGAATCCTCTTCGGATAATCCGGAATACAGTACCTGATAATTGGGTCTTCCGCTCAGTACCATGACCAGAATCAATCCAAAAACGGTCAGGCCCACAACCGTTGCCAGGGTGATCTTTTTGGCCAGACTCAACTGGGAGGCAATGACTTTGATCTGGGAAAGAATGTCCTGATATTTCATATTGACATATCCTTATCAAACCTGCATTCGCATGACTTCCTGGTAGGCTTCGATCATTTTGTTACGCACCTGCATTGTCAGATGAAATGATACGCTGGCCTTTTCCATGGCGATCATGGTGTTATGAATATCTTTTTCCTGGCCTGTTGCCAATTTTTCGACAGCCGCATTGGATTCATTTTGCAGTTGATTGACCTGCTGAATGCTTTTTTTGAGCAGTTCTCCAAATGATGCCGACTCCGGTTTTACAGGACCGGGCTTTCCCAAATGGGAATAGGTCAGTGGCTGTGAATTTGTCTGAATCGAAATGGGATTCATGATTACCGTCCAATCTCCAGGGCTTTCTGAACCATGTTTTTGGATGTGGATATTGCGGTAATATTGGCTTCATAGCTTCTGGACGCCGAGAGCATATCCACCATTTCTTCCATGACATTGATGTTGGGCATAGCCACAAATCCGCGATTATCCGCATCCGGATGAAGTGGATCATATTTCAGGATGGGCTTTCGCTGATCATTGATAATATCAGCGACACTGACCTCCGATGGTCTGGCGCTGATTTTGGCATTCATGATGTCCTGAAAATTGTCTTCAGCAGGTTTTGTAGCAAAAACAGCCATTTTCTTCATATAGGGGCCGCCTTCTGCGGTTTTGGTTGTATGGGTGTTCGCCAGATTGCTTGAAATCAGGTTCATGCGAACCCGCTGTGCCGAAAGACCGGATGAACTGGAATGAAGGGCTTCAAAAAAATTCATGATCACCTCTTGCCGCCGTATATGGCATCTATTAGTCCCTGAAATTTTTTACCCATGATTTGAGCGGATGCATTATATAACAATCCATTTTCTGCCAGATTTGACATGGTTCGATCCATATCGACGGTATTGCCGTCCTTTTTCATCGTAAATGCCGGTTCGTCAACCGGAACCACACCCAATCGATCCAGTCGGTGCTCCCTGAGGGGAAAATGTTCCGGCCGGGTTCGAAAAAGATCGGCATCATGACCGTTGGATTTGACCTTGTTCATTTCGTCTTCCACCATAACGTCAAATGCCTTGTAATTCGGGGTGTCCATATTGGCGATATTTGAGGCCAACAGATTATGCCTCTTCGCCCGCAGTCCCAGATTTTTCTCAACAATCTGCATGGTCGGTCCAAACAATCAGTGAGCATTCATTTTATCTCCCACCGTTACGTTTACCCGAATAGAAGCAAATATTATACCATCAAGATATGTTTTTTTGAATTCAACGGGCAATTGAGCAGTTGAAGCTATAGATTTTCAGAAAATTAATTTCGCAAGGCAGCAGGGATGGGATAGGCCTTGTTTCGGCCATCCCCGACCGATACGCAGCGAAATTATTTTTCTGAAAGTCTATATAAATAAAAATGACGCATCGAATCAGATCCTAAAAACAATGACAATCCCCCGATCAGAACAGATTTTGTGTCACTTCTTTGACAGCCGAATAACATTATTGACGAGAGCAGGCTGAAGTTTGATGTTTGTATAACAACAATGCAGAATTTGCGCCAACTCTGCATTGTGCATCTCCTGCCACGCATCCGCTGGAAGATGCAAAAATAATCGTGGGCTCCTGTTGAACATCAAAATGAACAACAACCTTCTATGTATATGTATGGCCTTGTAATTGCATATAGTCCTGATCAAGGTGAAATGCATGGCGTGTGGGTATAGATGGTATCGAAGTTTGGAGCGACACCTGAGAACTCCAGTCGCTTCATGAACGGCTTGTGCGTATATTATTGAAAGGAGTGAATTTATGAATCGATTGGTTTGCTATCTTGTTTATTTTTTTGCGGTGCTGATCATCCAGAACGGTTTTAACATGCCGTTGGCAGATGCATTTGAACCCTTTTCGGCCGTAACGACCACCCGGGTGAATATGCGATTCACACCCGACACCAACGGAGATATTATCGTCAAATTATTGCCGGGTGAACGGCTTACGGTCATTGGATCAGATAATAAGTGGCAGCATGTCATTGCTGTCAATCGAAACGTTTTCGGGTGGGTTTTTGGGGATTATGTTAAAAAAACAGGCCATCCGGCAACCGATACCGCGCTGAATCCGGAATCTTCTTCCGGGAAAGTAACAACTGAATCGGATTCCGGGAAATTATTGTCCGTTGATCAACCGCCTGTGACCCCAACAGTTTCAGAAACAGAACAGGTCGCACCAGAACCGGCATCCGATTTGACCCATCATCAGATCGATTCAAAAAACACACAGACTGTATCGGCCAAATCGCAACCGCCTGCCGATGCGTTAGAAAGAGACACTGAACAGTTGATTGAAACAAACATTGCCCCTCCAGATAGCCCGGTAACCGATTTCAAGTTCACCCGGGATGAAGTGGATTTGTCTGGTGACATGGGATTGATTGAAAAAGCATCCACAGTCAGCCGACTGATGATGAAACTGTCGTTGGCCCTGTTGTCCATTACGGCTTTTTTTCTGTCCTGTTCATCGGCTCGAATGATTCGGTCATTTTCGGTTAAAAAACAGGCAATGAATTCAAAGGAGATGTTATGACTCTGAAAACCGGTATGACAGTGGAGGACTATATCCGGAAAACGTCCACGACCTATCGTTCCGTCAGCGTTTCCAGGGTAAAAAAACAGCCTGATTCGGCATCGGATACCCAGTTCAGCGGTATCCTGTCAACTTTTCAAAAACCGGCCCCGACAACAGAGAAAAAGTCTTTCAAGGGACTGTCTATTGTGGAATATTTGGCACGGCCTGTTTCTGCCAGGGTAGAAAGACAACCCGATGCAACGGGCAAGATACAAAAGAAGGTCGGTGAATCGGCCCAGTTAAAAACGCCTGAATCAGATAAAGCCGCCTCACAGCCACCACAAGCCAATCCTTCAAAACCGGAAGGAATTTCAAACCGGCAGAATGCCGGTGTTTTGAAAACGGATACAAAACCGGATATCGGTATCCAGAAAAAAGATGTCGCCGCGATTGACAACAGCTTTTCCAGCGGCAATGCCCACATTGATTCGGCTATCGATCAGATTTCGGAAAAATATGGCTTGCCTTCAGATCTGATTCACAGCATGGTTCAGGTCGAGTCCAACTATAAGGTCAATGCGGTATCTCCGGCTGGCGCCCAGGGGCTTATGCAATTGATGCCTGATACTGCAAAAGAGATGGGCGTCACCCATCCTTTCAATATTCGTCAAAATATTGAAGGTGGGGCACGGTATCTGAAAAAAATGTTGGAAACATTCAATGGAAATATGAAAAAAGCGCTTGCGGCCTATAATGCAGGGCCTGCAACAGTCAAACGCTATAACGGGGACGTTCCATACCCTGAAACCAGATCCTATGTAAAGCGTATTATGAGCATGAATCAGAATAAATTATTATGATCGGTTGGATTATCGACAAGAATATAAAGGAGTGTGACGGGTCATGCGGGGTATCCGGGTGGATCAGTGGCAGAAATAATGCAAAATACTTGCCTTTCTAAATATCATGATTAAATTTTAAAAATCGATTTTATTAATTAAGCTATTCTTCAGGGAAATTTGGAAAGGAACACTCATGAAAAAAGAAGATGCCATTCTGTTCAGTGGCGGCGCAAATGGTGCAGAGGCGGAATTTGGCGCCAATGCAGAAAAACTGGGGATTGAAGAAGTCAATTTTACATTTGAAGGTCACAGCCGGGTGAGGCAGCGTGGATTGCGGGTATTAAATCGTGAAGAACTCAAAAACGGAGATGTCAGTCTGGAATATGTGTCTCAATTGATGAATCGCCGCTATACAGATAATCCGACATTCCGAAAGATTTTGCAAAGTATCTGGTATCAGATCAACAATGGGCAGGAAGTTTATGTTATTGGCGAGATACTTCCGGATAAAACCGTAAAAGGCGGAACCGGATGGGGAGCCGAATTCAGCAAACTCTGCAACAAGCCCCTGTACGTGTTTGACCAGAAACTGGATGCCTGGTTTATGTGGAATCATACGGAATGGGTGAAACTGGCAAACGGAAATGAACCGGTCATCTGCCACAATCACTTTGCCGGAACCGGAACCCGTTTTCTGGATGAAAGAGGAAAAAAAGCCATTCAGGAACTTTTTGAACGGTCATTTTCGTGATGGGGTGACAGGCTGCCATAAGTGTCAAAATTTCATTTTGACACTCCGGTGGATCCAAATTGGAACCAAGGATCGTGTACACACCTGACATCGCCTATGGGCCGGCTTTCAGGTGTGAAACCTGCAAACTCAAATCCCAAGACTGAAAAACTTATGGATTTTCCACATATTCCAGATGATGGCGTTTTATTTTTTCAACAAGTGTGGTCCGCTTGATGTTCAACAGCCTGGCCGCGCTTTTTTTGATGCCATTTGTTTTTTGAAGGGATTGGGTTATCAGGGCTTTTTCAAATTCATTCACTGCCGTGGTCAGACAAATACCATTTTCCGGCAGGCTGGTTACCGGCATATCTTCTGCGGGTTCGGTTTGAATCCTCATTTTTGCAGGTAAATCCTTTGGATAAATTTCACCTTCCCGTGTCAAAACAACCAGTCTTTCCACCAGATTTTTCAATTCTCTGACATTGCCGGGCCATGAATGCATCATCAGATGCTGCATGGTTTTTTCCGAAAATCCGGTTACCCGGGTATTTTTTTTCTGATTCAATGCGGCTAAAAAACCATTGGCCAGCAAGGGAATATCGGTTTTTCGTTCCCGCAGGGGCCCCAGATGAACCGGAATCACGTAGAGTCGATAAAAAAGGTCTTCCCGGAATCTTCCCTGTTCTACCGCTTCCTCAAGGTTACGGTGTGTCGCCGCAACAATTCGAACATTGGTTTTGATGGTACTGCATCCGCCTACCCGCTCGAATTCATTTTCCTCAAGCACCCGAAGCAGTTTAACCTGAAGGTCAGGGCTCATGTCACCAATTTCATCCAGGAAAATCGTGCCACCATTGGCCACCTCAAATTTTCCGGGTTTGGAAACAACAGCGCCGGTAAATGCACCTTTGACATGTCCGAACAGTTCGCTTTCCAGCAGATTTTCCGGAATTGCTCCGCAGTTGATCTGAACAAAGGGCTTGCTGCGCCGATACGAATTGTCATGAATGGCTTTGGCAATCAATCCTTTGCCGGTTCCAGTTTCGCCCTGGATGATAATGGTACTGTCGCTGTCTGCCACAGTTTCAATCAATCTGAATACCTCTTGCATACAATCGCTTTGGCCGATTATATTCTCAAACGGCCCTGAAGTTGCATAATCATCAGTATTGACTCTATCCACAAGTCGGATATCGGTCTGTTCCCATGCCCGCTCGTCATATGCCAGATTTTCCATTATCAGATCTCCCCTGCGAAAACGTCATTGTCATCAATTCAAAATCATTCACGCTCTGAAAACAGAACGTCTTGCTCTTGATATTAGGAAGAAAGCAATTTGAGTGCCATGTATTGCATGGCTGAAATTAATAAAAAAACTCTATTTATTCAAAAGGATATGACAATTATGGCGGAATTTGAGATAGGGTTGAAAAGAGATTCGGGAATAATGCTTGCAGATTGCGACAATACGTCGAATTGGGGGGAAATATCTTTTAAATCAATCGGTTAACAAAAATTTATCAAATACGCATTAGGCAATGCCATTTTATAACAAATTGATATGTTGGTAAAATATTGTTAAAATTCATTTTCGCAAAATACAATTTTATCAAGTTGCATATTGCGCTGGTTCCCGAGTTGTCGCTTGGGAACCAGCAAATGGCGGGGTATATTTGGATTGAAAACAATGGCCAAGACCCGGATCATATCCAATATGATTCAAAAAACTGAAAACCGGCTGTCATAGCCAGTTTGAAGATTCTGGATCAGGCCCGATAACAAGGCGAAAAGTGCATCAAAAGCGGAGCGGAGTATGTGAGCATTTTGAGGTGCTTTTCAACGCAGTTAGCGGGTCTCAGACGGGATCTTCAAAAAGGCTCTCAGGAGGCAAATCCGGCCAAAGCTTCATCCAGAGTAGCATACACCGGCATTTCGCTTGTTTCCTGAAATCCTTTCAATTCATTGGCAAGGGCTGCTGATCCAACCGCTTTTATCTGAATCCTGACGGATAAAGCGTGTTGCACCATGGCAATAATCATTCGTAAAATCAGCATGTTGATTTCTTTCGGTTTTCGAATGTCCAGAATCAGTTTTCCGGTACGGGCTTCAAGCATGGATTTCAGTGCCTGCTGAAAAGCTGTGTCAATCTCCGGGACCTGAGGCCGTTCAATTTTGTCCGGAATCGTAAAAACGACCACATCACCCTGCTGGCTGACATAGGACACACCACCCGAACCTTGTGCCGCCTTGGCGGGTTTGAGCGTATAAATTTTTACCACCCGTTCAATCAATTGTTCGCCTTTGAAGGGCTTGACCATATAGTCCTTGACACCCATTTTTAAAATTTGCATGACATTGTCTTTACCCGATTCAGCGGTCAGCATGATAACCGGTATATCTTTTAAATTGGGTTGCCCTTTCAACTTGGTGAGCATTTCAATTCCTGTCATTACCGGCATGGTGATGTCCAGAATGATCAGGTCAATTTTTTCCCGACCCAGAATGGCAAGTCCTTCAATTCCATTTTCGGCTTCCTTGACGTCGCAATCATACGGCACGAACGCTTTTGCTACAATTTTTCGAATGGTTTTGCTGTCATCCACAGCAAGTACATGTAATGTCATACCTTATCCTCCTGGACAATTATCATTAATAATCATGATCAAGGGCCTGATTCCAATTTGGCCTATTGGAGTGTCAAAATGAAATTTTGACATAATGCTCAAAACCGCATCACTATCCATATCTCAAAACTGAAGCCATTTTCACAGGAAACAAGCCCTGTTTCAGTTAATTGACAGATTTGATAAAAACCTCAATCAGGGCAATTTGACCCTGATGCTGAAATGCAATTTGCTCATGCCTGACCCATCCCATGGATTCTATCCTGAAATCGCTGCCCCGGGTAATGCTGGGGATGGACAACTGGCAGGCAAACCCGGCATCGCAAAGCCGGGATTTCATGTCTCCGCCAATCATGTTGCTGACTTCCCCGATAACATCATTGACTTCATCTTCATCCTCCATTTCATCGGGTTCCATGCCCAACATGGCCGCAGCCATCATTCGGGCAAACAGATCCGAGACATGAATGCAGATATTTCCCATCGCTTCTCCAGCAAAGCTGACTGTTCCAACCACCTTGCTTCCAGAAATAGTTTCGTTTTTGGAAATTTCAACCGGATCCAGTTTCATGGACAGCATGGTGCCGAAAACATCCCGGGTTGAATTCTCGGCAAATGTTTTTAAATCCACCTGATTGATCTGAGTCATTCTTCCTCCACCATCGAATATATGTTTATAGGTTAGCCGAGTGACAGCTTGCTATAGACTTTCAGAAAATTAATTTCGCAAGGCAGCAGGGAGGGAACAGGCCTTTGTTCGGCCATTCCCGACCGATAACGCAGCGAAATTATTTTTCTGAAAGTCTATATCGTTTTTCAGATAACGGCGGGTTATCCAGGCCGAAAAGATCCGGCTTTCACGTCGATAAATCTGAACCGGAAACGGATGTGCGGCATGGCAGGAAAATGGTGAATGTGGTTCCAACACCTTCCTGGCTGTCAACGGTGATTGTTCCACCATGTTCCTGAATGATGCCATATGCCAGGGATAATCCCAGGCCGGTTCCGTTTCGATGTGCTTTTGTTGAAAAAAAAGGGTCAAAAATCGAGTTGATGTTTTTTTTGGGAATTCCCAGTCCTGTATCCGCCACCTGTATTTCAATGCAGTCCCATTGCGGCAAAACCGGATTGCCTGCAGGTATCAGTCGGGTATTCATTTTCAAAGTACCCCCATCCGGCATGGCGTCCCGTGCATTGGCAAACAAAATGATAAATACCTGGGAAAGCGTATCGGAGCTTCCCATAATGGCAGGCAGCTCCCTGGCCAGGTTCAATTCCTGATTGATCCGGTCATATCGATTTTCATGATCAAAGAGATGCAGGGCCTTTTCAAGCAGCATATTGATCTGAACCGCTTCTTTTCGTGTTTCAGATGGTCTGGAAAACCGGTACAGGCTGTTGACGATCTGGGTGATTCGATCCACCTGGTCATGCATGACAGCCAGGTATTTTGTCTTGCGGGCATCCATATCCCCGGCCATCTGCATCAGTTGGATATAACCGGAAATAATATTGAGGGGATTTAAAATTTCGTGCGATGCGCCGGCCGTCAGCTTGCCTATGGCAGCCAGTTTTTCTGCCTGAAGAATCTGGTCCCGTGCATATTGCAGGGACTCGTGCTCACTTCTGAGCCGGTCATATAACAGTGCATTTTCCAGAACCAGGGAACACTGTTTGGCCAGCATCGCCAAAAGCTTCATGGTTTCCTGGGTGATTGCACTCTCTTCGACACCCGTGACAATCACAACCATGCCAAGCGTTCGCTTGATGGTAACCAGCGGCAGCATAATGAGGGTTTTGTTGTTTTTGAACACCAGGGAGGGAATCAGCGCCGGCTTGCGCCGTTTGACAATCCAGGAGAACATGCCGCATTCAATCTGCATATCAAGCTCCTGCTGACAGGCGTTTCCAATTGTCAGGGGCGATGCGCTTTTGAGCGTGAACTCAAAACTTTTTTCATCCACCATAAAGAGCGCACAGCCATCCATCTTGATGGAGTTCTGAATTTCATGCAAAAAAAGCTTCCAGATCTGGCTGATGTTGGATGTGATATCGATTTTATCCTGAATCTGGGATATTTCCTCCATCTTGTCGATGAATTCGAGAACGGCCTGATATCCTTTTTCCAGTGAAGCCAAATGGGTGTCGGTCATCGTAATTTATTCTTTGGTTGCAGACATTACAGAGCTGATATCCTGAAACTCCCGGTCCATTTCCTGAAGAAAATACTGAAGGGCGCTGGATTTCAAATTCAGGGCATCCCATGCATATTTGTTCATGGCCGGTATTTTGTTGTCGCCACCTGATCCCAGATTCAGCGCCCGGCACAGAATATCACTCAGGTGAATGATGGCTGTTTCCTGCAAAAAGCGATCGGCGCGCTCGGGCTGATGGTGACAGTCCAATATCTGAACCAGTTTTACCGGAAGATTCCATTTTTCAGCCAGAAGTTTTCCCACATCGGTATGGGTAAACCCGAATACCTCAGTTTCTGCCTGAAACAGTAACAGATTGTTGTTTCGGGTCATATCGATTGCCCGCGAGAATTCTTCCGGCATAACCATCATTTCGACAATCTTGCCGATATCATGCAAAAGCCCTGCCACAAACAGTTCTTCGACTTTCTCATACCGGATGAAACTGCCGATCACTTTGGCCCCGATTGCGCATCCCAGTGAATGATCCCAAAAACTTTCATGAAGCTGCTTATGTTCCCGATATTTATTTGAAAATAAATCGAACACCGATGTTGTGAGAAGCAGGTTCCGTATGGCGTCAAATCCCAGCAAAACAATCGCACCGGTGACCGTCGAGATCTTTTGGGGAAACCCATAAAAAGAAGAATTGACCAGTTTGAGGAGTCTGGCGGTGAGTACCTGATCATCGGTGATGACTTTGGACAAATCCCTTGCCGAAGTCTTGGGATTGTTCACCAGTTCGGAAATTCGTAAAACAGTACGGGGAAGCGTGGGAAGATCATGGATTTGAGCGATGATTTTTTTAAGATTCGGGGGAATCATTCTCTGCTTCTTTTCTCAGAAATCGGTTTTCAAGTTGATCGCCGGCCAAGCGCATGATTTCCGCCATTACCGGATCATCCAGAACATCTGAAAATTTTTCGTTCAGTTCCCTGTCAATCTGTTCCCGTATTGCGGCGCCCTGAGGAGATGATTCTGTTTTCAGAACGCTTTCCTGGCCTTCCACCCAGACGCTGTCGATTCCCCAAGAACGCAGAATCTTGATATTTTTATCAGTCAACGTAGCATATTCATTTAAAAGAAGCATATCCTGAATACTTTTGACCGATTTGGCCAGAATCATTCCCGGCTTTACCCGATCCAAATTCAATCGAATCATGGATCATGTCCTCTTTGCAGATTCCAGAATTCGCTCCAGCATTTCCAGAAGCGTTGATAATGTCATGGGTTTCTGAAGATAGTAATCCGCCCCCTGAGCCATCGTCTCGTTAATGGTTTCGGAATCTCCGTAAGCGGATGACATGATGATGGCGGGCTTGTTGTCCAGTTCCTTCATTCTTTTCAGGACGTCAATTCCGCTCATTCCCGGCATCCGGATGTCCAGAATGACGGCATCCGGTTTGAATCGGGAATAGGCTGCAATGGCGTCTTCGCCATTTTCTGCCGTCATCACCGCATAGCCATTGCCGGACAGATATTCCGAGAGCAGTTCTCCAACAAACGCTTCATCATCCACAATCAGTATGCGATATTTGGGTGTCACATCCGTCATACCGGCGCCTTTTATTTGTGAGGGTATTCAAATTTCGTGAATACTAAAACATTGTTTCAAAAAATGAAACTGATTTTTTGCTGCCTGCTTCCCGTTATCGATATAAATTGTCCTGAATCAGTGACCCTCCCCCCGTTTACAATTCGGCATCCCATCAGGCATGGTGATCAAACAAAATCCCGACCATTTGTTCCATTTTGGCAACCAGATCCAAAAAGCTCTCCTCGGGAATTTCCCGGATGACTTTATCCGTGCCGGATTCCACCACTCGTATCATGATCCGTCCGGATTCCTTGTGTTGGGTAAATTTGAGCCCCACCTGGTTCATTTTTAACAAAT
>JBFXFK010000139.1:0-13559 GCA_050179135.1 Desulfatirhabdiaceae bacterium
CCGGAATGCCATAATAATCCGCCATTTCTTCAGACAGATCCTGAATGACCACCCCGAGCCATCCACGGGTAACCGATCCCTTGGTTTTCAGTTGATCGATGATGCCATGCGCCAGGTTGATGGGAATAGCAAATCCGATTCCCTGACCACTGGCCACAATGGCGGTATTGATTCCGACAACCTTGCCCTGCATGTCAATCAAGGGGCCGCCACTGTTGCCCGGATTGATGGACGCATCTGTCTGTAAAAAGTTGTCATAGGGTCCGGAGCCAATAACACGGCCTTTGGCGCTGATAATGCCGGCTGTGACGGTCTGCTCCAGCCCGAATGGACTTCCTATCGCCACAACCCACTGGCCCACCTGCAGCGAATTCGAATCACCCAGTGGAATGACCGGAAAGTCATCACCGGATTTGATCTTGATCAGGGCGATATCGGTCGATGGGTCCGATCCAATGATGTCGGCGTCGAATTCTTTGCCATTTGTCAGTTTGACCTTAATTTTGGTTGCATTTTCAATGACATGATTGTTGGTGACAATATAGCCTTCCCGGTCGATAATGAAGCCGGAACCCAGGCTCCGTTCCTTGAATTCTCGCTGGGGCTGCTCACCAAAAAACTTTTCAAAAAAATCATTGAAACGCTCATCATTTCCAAACGGGTTGGGCGAAAAATGTTTAAAAACACGCCCCCCGCCCTGAACCGTCTTTTCTGTACGGATGTTGACAACGGATGGGCTGACCATTTCCGCCAGCGAACTGAAATTCTGCGGCACCATGACCACATCGTCAGATTTGGCCATAACCGGCATGCTGAACAACAGCACAACCATCAATCCGGAAACCAGAAGGATTCCGGCCAATTTTTGTTGCGATATCATTTGATTGATTATTTGTTTCATGACGACCTCCCAGCAGTCCATCGGGTTAATCCCGGAAAATATTTTCAACCTGTTTCACGAACATAAATGATTCTCAAATCATACAAAATGCTTTTCAGCATGGTCGCCTCATCCGCAGTCAGATTGCCTTTGGTTTTTTCCGCCAGCATGGCAATCACATCAATGGTCTGTTTGGCCATCAGCAGATTCTTTTCCCGTTTTCCTGTCCCGGGGTCTGAAATGATACCCAACTGGGACAACGCCGCCGAGTTGAGAGACACCAGAAATGTGGAAAAATCGATGGCCGGCAGCGGGTATCCGGATTTGGGTTTTTGAGGCTGTTCCATATTGGATTCTGGATCAGGCATATCACATCTCCTGGAAATGGTTTTCGGTTGTAACTACTCAGGTATTCAGAATTGCGGCTGGCGCCTTGTAAAGCGTACAGGAGTCAGAATTCGGAATAGCCCGCATGTAAGCCAGGTAGGTCAGGGTGCCGCGGCTCTTTGCGGCTCCCTGACACATCGCAAACGGCTCGCGGCGCAGGTCCATATTTTCCGGAATTTCCGACATCAGAACTCCAGCGGAATTGCCGACTTGACAGACGGCAGACTCCGGAGCTCGTCAATGACATGCGCGGGTATGGGGGTGTCTGTGCAGAGAAAAATGATATTCCGGTTTCCCGCTTCTTCCTGGCCGACCTGCATGCGTCCGATATTGATCTGATGTTTGCCCAGTGTGGTACCGATTTCGCCGATGGATCCGGGTCTGTCAATATTGTAGATAAGCGCCAGATGGCCTTTGGGAATCATTTCCAGGCGGAAAGAATTGATTCGGACGATTCGGGAATCTTTTTTTCCAAAAATGGTGCCGGAAACCGTATTGGTCATTTCCGAAGTCACTGCCCGAACCGTAATCAGATTGACATAATCCTCCGATTCGCCGCTGATGGTTTCGGTCACCCGGATGCCGCGTTCCAGTGCAATGATGCGGGCATTGACAAAATTGACATCATCCTTTACATAAGGGGCCAGAAGCCCTTTCAAAGCCGCGGTTCCCACCGGGGATATATCCATGCCCTGAAAATCTCCGGCGAATTCGATCACCACCTCGGTCAGGGGACCATGAATCATCTGGGACTGCAGTTTACCGATCTGATCCCCGAGGGACAAATACGGCCCCAGCTTTTTCAGCAGATCTCCGGTTACGGACGGCACGTTGACCGCATTGCGAATGGTTCCGTTTTGCAGATAATCAATAATCTGCTCGGCGATGGCAACGGCCACATTGGTCTGGGCTTCCTGGGTGGATGCGCCGAGATGGGGTGTACAGATCAGCCGGTCCAGCTCCAGAAGCGGGGACTGTCCCGGGGGTTCTGTAGCAAAAACATCCAGGGCAGCGCCGGCCACTTTGCCGGACTTGATGGCATCATACAGATCCGCTTCCTCAATGATGCCGCCCCGGGCGCAGTTGATGATCATGACGCCATTTTTCATCTGATCAAAGGCGGATTTATTCAAAAATCCGATGGTGTCTTTCAGTTTGGGAACATGGACCGTGATATAATCGGACATGGCATACAGTTGTTCCAGTGATACATATTCAAACCCGGCTTTTTCAATCAGCTCCCGGTTCACAAACGGATCATATACAATCACCCGCATTTTTAAACCGCGTGCGCGGTCCGCGACAATGGAACCGATTTTTCCAAAACCAATAACTCCCAGAATTTTATCACAGATTTCCCGGCCCTGGAGATTCTTTTTCTCCCATTTTCCGGCCTTGAGAGTAGCGGTTCCCTGGGGAATGTTCCGGGTCAGGGACAGCATCAGGGAAATGGCGTGTTCTGCGGTGGTGACGACATTGCCACCCGGTGTGTTCATGACAATGACGCCATGTTTGGTCGCCGCCTGAATGTCAACGTTGTCAAGACCGATTCCGGCCCTTCCGACGATTTTCAGACGGGAAGCCGCAGCCAGTATTTCCGCTGTCACCTTTGTTGCGCTTCGAATGACCAGCGCATCGTAATCTGCAATAATGGCTTTCAATTCATCCGGCTTGAGTCCGGTTTTCACATCGACATCAATGCCTTCCGCCTGTTTGAACAGTTCAATACCGGCTTCACCCAAGTTATCGCTGACCAGAACTTTCATCATGTGTACACTCCCGAGAAATCGATTGAATAGCGTCAATTTGTTATGATAATTTTGTCCACCCGTTAACTTTTCCGGTAATATATATCCGGTTACGAATCAATTCAACTTAAACCTTCATTAAAATGACCCTGATCATAATCCTGTTTCCCCTCACTCGAATACAATGCCGGCATAGCCCACCCAGGAATCTCCGGGATGACGGTCATGGCTGGTGGTATAGGTCAACAATCGGGCGTTTTTCGCCCCCAGCCCCCTGGCGGATGAAATGGCGGCAGCCGCAGCGCCGGAGCAGCAGGCATTGTGTTTCTGGATGGCCTCCCGGATGGTTCGCTCCGGATCCATGGCGCATATGGCGTCGATGATCTGCCTGTCATTGTGCTGTTTCACCCATTCCAGCGCCGCTCCTCCGCCGCCCTTCGGGGTAAATCCATAATTCGGCCCATAATGTGTCAGATCCGTTGAGCCGATAACCTTGATTCTCAGACCCATCCCCAGAGCGGTTTCGGCACACAGTTTTCCGATTTCAACAGATCGCAAATGGGGCGGTGCGCCGATGGGTATGATCCGGGCATTGGGAAAACTGGCTTTAATGAACGGGAGCTGCACCTCGATGGTGTTGTCCGGCGTAAACTGTCGAACGGTTTCAATTTCAAAATCAACGTGCGTCATCAATGCCGCTGCCAGCGGCTCATGAATTTCAATCGGGCCCAGCGGTGTATCCCAGGCTCCCTTTGCCATGATGCTTGGCAATGCATCCGGATGAAGATGAAGACCAAAAATGATCACCACATCGGGATCATCCAGGCCTTTCAGTCCATGAATCACTTCCAGCGCCACGCGACCGGAAAAATACCATCCGGCATGGGGCACAATCCCGCCTTTGGCTTCCATTTTGGAAACAGGGCCCGGTTTGATGGATTCCAGAATTTCCTGAATTTCCCGATTGCACGCCGATGCTGTTTTCGGATACCAGGTTCCGGCCAGAACTGCAGGTCTGTTCATGATCGCACCCTCCGTATAAATTGTTGTGATAAAGATTTTTCAGTTGTCGATCCGGGTCATGCCCTATTTGGAAGGATATTGCTGGGCCCGTATATCAATCGGCATGTCCGGATTGAATTTTAAGCTATCATGCTTACCGTTAATTCAAGTGACCCGGATATCGGGCATGAACATTGAAAAACCCGTTCCATCCCGTTTCAAACATTGTTATATTCTTGTATAAAATGATAAAATAGGTAATATCAACAAATTATTTTCAATACAACAGGAGGGGGCGTTATGTGGGACTATACCGATAAAGTCAAAGATCATTTTCTGAATCCCCGCAATGTGGGTGAAATCGAAAATGCGGACGGGGTTGGAGAGGTGGGGTCTCTGGCCTGTGGGGATGCGTTGACCCTTTATCTCAAACTGGACGAAAATCAGCGCATCAAGGAAGCCAAATTCAAAACATTTGGCTGCGCCAGCGCCATCGCATCATCGTCCGCTCTGACCGAGATGGTGGTCGGACTGACACTGGACGAGGCTGAAAAAATCACCAATGAACAGATTGCCGACTATCTGGGCGGGCTGCCCAAGGAAAAAATGCACTGCTCGGTCATGGGCCGTGATGCACTGGAAAAAGCCATTTCCTGCTACAGGGGTTCCGGCGACAAGGTTGTCGATGGCGAAATCGTTTGCGAATGTTTTGGGGTCACAGACAAACAGATTCAGCGCGCCATCCAGGAAAATCATCTCAAAACTGTTGAAGAGGTGACGGATTATGTCAAGGCCGGTGGCGGATGCGGCAAATGCCATGAAAAAATACAGGATATTATCGATGTGATTCTCGGCAGGGAAAAACAGCCTGTGGAAATCCGAAAGGCGCTCACCAATATTCAGAAAATCCGGCTGATCGAGGAAACATTGGATCGGGAAATCAAGCCCGAACTGAAAAAAGACGGTGGGGATATTGAATTGATCGATGTCGTTGGCAATCGGGTTCAGGTCAGGCTTCGGGGCTCCTGCGCCAGTTGTAAAATGTCCCAGGTCACCCTGAAAAATTATGTGGAAACCAAACTGCGGGAACTGGTGTCACCGGATCTGACAGTGGAGGAGGTTCAGTCATGAAACCAATCTATCTGGACAACAACGCCACAACACGGGTGGCGCCTGAAGTTCTTGAGGAAATGCTGCCCTATTTTGGAGATCACTATGGAAACCCGTCCAGCATGCATTCTTTTGGCGGCGCCGTAGGCGGGAAAATTTACGAAGCCCGTGAAAAAATCGCCGGTCTTCTGGGCGCGTCTCCGGAGGAAATCATCTTTACCAGTTGCGGTACGGAAAGTGACAGTACCGCGATATATGCAACGATCCGGTCCTATCCGGAAAAACGGCACATCATTACCTCACGGGTGGAGCATCCGGCAATCAAAAATCTGTATGACCATCTGTCCAAGACCGGATACCGGGTTGACTGGGTTCCGGTCGATCAGAAAGGCAATCTCGATCTGGACTTTCTATATGATCATCTGAGTGCAGATACCGCCATTGTCAGCCTGATGTGGGCCAACAATGAAACCGGCGTCATTTTTCCCATAGCCGATATTGCCGACAAATTGCGGGAAAAAGGAATTGTGTTTCATACCGATGCGGTTCAGGCCGTTGGAAAAATCCCCATCGACCTTTCAAAGACCGGTGTGGACATGCTCTCTTTGTCCGGCCACAAGCTGCATGCACCAAAGGGCATCGGTGTACTTTATGTCCGCAAGGGAACCAAATTTTCACCGTTTCTCATTGGTGGTCACCAGGAAAACGGACGACGTGGCGGCACGGAAAACACCGCATCCATCATCGGACTGGGAAAAGCCAGCGAATTTGTGGCCAGGCATATGACAGAAGAGAACACCTGGGTGAAACATCTGCGGGACAAACTGGAAAACAGCCTTCTGGAGCGGATTCCCAACTCGCTGGTCAACGGCGACATTCAGAACCGGTTGCCCAATACCAGTTCCATTGCCTTTGAATATGTCGAAGGCGAGGCCATTTTGCTGATGATGAACGAATTTGGCATATGCGCCTCATCCGGTTCGGCCTGCACATCGGGTTCATTGGAGCCGTCTCATGTCCTGCGGGCCATGGGTGTGCCCTTCACTGCCGCACATGGCACCATCCGGTTCAGCCTCAGCATCTACAACACCGAAGCGGAGATCGACCTGGTCATTGAAAAACTGCCGCCCATTATCGAACGGTTGAGATCCATGTCGCCATTCTGGAAAGCATCCTGCGGATCGGCGTAATGGTCTTTCCGCGTTCAAATGCCCAATGAATCCCCCAAAAAAAAGCCCGACTTATTAAAAGTCGGGCTTTTTTTTATAACTGTTTATTCGGTAGAGACACGGCGTACCTTGTCTCGACAGTCATGTTACACCTTCGGTCTGGGAAGCATCCCTGCCCGTTCGGCAATTTCCGGAACCTTGTGTTCCCACTCGATGGCCATCAGGTGGACACCGGCAACACCCTTCATGGTTTTGAATTCCTCGATCTGCTCGCAGGCCATCTTGATGCCTTCTTCGGCGACCTTGCCTTTTTCCGCACCCTTCAGACGCTTGATGACATCATCCGGTACATCCATTCCCGGAACCTTGCTCTTCATATAGTTGGCCATACCCACACTTTTCATGGGGGTGACACCGGCAAGAATGTACACCTTTTCGGTCAGTCCCATGTCATTGGCCATCTTGATGAATGTTCTGAATTTTTCCATGTTGTAGATGCACTGGGTCTGAACAAAATCAACGCCGGCATTGATCTTTTTGGCCAGCCGGTGAACACGCCATTCAAACGGATCGGCAAAGGGGTTGGATGCGGCGCCGATGAAAATCCGGGGTGGATGCTCGACATCCGCACCGCCCAGAAATTTGCCCTCATCCCGCATTCGTTTGACTGTGTGGATCAACTGCATGGAATCGATATCAAAAACACCTTTAGCCGTGGGATGATCTCCGAATTTGACATGATCTCCGGACAGACAGAGCATGTTTCGAATGCCCAGGGCATACGCGCCCAGAATATCGGACTGCATGGCCAGCCGGTTTCGATCCCGGCAGACCATCTGATAGTTGGGCTCCAGACCTTCCTGAAGCAGGATCAGCGATGCTGCCCAACTGGCCATACGAACCACGGCGGTCTGATTGTCGGTGATATTGACCGCATCCACGTGGTCTTTGAGAAATGATGCTTTTTGGCGGACTTCTTCCGCACTGGTTCCCCGGGGCGGCCCCAGTTCACCGGTAAACGCAAAGTGACCCGCCAGCAGGACCTTTTCCAAATTGCTTCCTGATTTCATAATCAATTCCTTATATTATCGGGCTTACTCCGGTTTTTTATATCCGGGCTGAACCAGGGTTCGGGGAATCTGATTCAGCCAGTCCACTGGCGGCGTGATTTCCAAAATGCAATCGAGGCGGCCCTGCTCTTTCAGCCGCTCATAAATCATGAACCAGGCACAGGGTTGCGACGAATCAATTTCACACATGCCTTTGTTGGTTCCGCCGCAGGGGCCGTTGTACAGCCCCTTTGCGCACATGGTCACCGGACAGATGCCGCCGGTCAGGCCCAGCACACAACTGCTGCATGACCGGCAGCGTTCCTCATACCAGCCGACCGCCTGATTGACACCGATAAATGTGGTGTCCACCGCCGGAAGCACCGGAATGTGCGGGTATCTTTCGGCCAGAAACTGAATGCCGGCGCCACAGGCCATTGACAGAAGCGCCTGATAATCATTGACCCTGTTGTCCAGTGCTTCCAGATATTCCCGGTCGCACTGTCTTTCAATGGTAAAACCGTCGATCTGGATGGGGTTGTCTTCCAGTTTTCGGGCCATATCGATCTCCATGTTCAGAACCGATACTTCCTTTTCGCCACCGGTCAGACAGACTGCCACACAGGTCCCACATCCAATATTCAGGACTTTTGTATAACCTTTGAGAAGTTGTTTGATTTCATCAAAAGGTTTTCGTTTGGCAACGATCATATGCCCTCCTCTCCATTATTCGGCCGTCTCGGGATGAAACACATTCACTTCTTTCAGGTCATCTCCCAGGTATTCCCGTTCGTTTGGCCCAAGTATTCCAAGAGAAAGGCAAATAAGCGTCCAGAGGTGAACGACAGGATAATTTCCGCCGTAATGTTCACTAAGCTCATGAATCTGGGCATGACAGTTATGGCAGCCGGCAATGCAATAATCGGCGCCGGTTGCTTTGATCTGTTGATCCTTCAGTCTTCCGTATTCCAGGCGTTGTTCCTTGAATCCGGACTGCAGGAATCCACCACCACCGCCGCAACAGTAGTTGTTGGAGCGGTTTGGCTGCATATCAATGAAATTTTCTTCGCCTACAACGGATTTTACCACGAAACGCAGGTCTTCCGCTATCGGATCACCATAACTTTTTCGAACAATCTGGCAGGGGTCCTGCACGGTGAACTTGATTTTCAGATCCTTGTTCCAGTCGGAATTAACCTTCAGCTTTCCTTCGCGAATCCATTTGGCATAATATTCATAGATGTTTTTGACTTCAAAATTGTGTTCGATGTTAAATTTTTTCAGTCCGGCCCGGACTGAGAATGTAACGTGCCCTCACTCTGTATTTAAAAAGATCTTACACCCCAGCTTGTTGGCCTGATTGACGGTTGTCCGGGTGATTTTTTCCCATGACTGATTGTCTGCCAGAAACAAGCAGTAATTTTCTCCGGCCCAGCCGTGGCTGCCATAGGTCCAATCCGCTCCGGCCAGGTGAAGAATCTTCCACAGGGGAAGCAATTCATTTGGTTCGGTCACCGGTTCACGCGAATTCTGGTTCAGAAAGAATTCTGCACCTTCCTTGTCGATTGGGGCATCCATATCGGCAAATTCCGGTTGAGATTCCCTCACTTCTTCCAGAACATCCTGGACCACAAACACAAAGTCATCCGGAGATATACCCATGGCACTGGTGCTTTCATTTCTCAACGCCATGTCGCAGGAGCCCAGAATGCCTTTTGGCCGCTGATCCCTGGGCCGCAGTCCCCTGGCATTATACACCAGTTGGGGAATATCAATTTTCATCGGGCAGACATAGATGCACCGCTGGCACATGGTACACATCCAGGGCCAGTCGGACTTGACAATTTCCTCATCCATCCCCAGCGCCGCCATTCTCAGGAACTTTCTGGGGTCCATATTATTCAGACCCGTTGCCGGGCATCCGGATGAACAGGCGCCGCAGGTCAGACACAGGTTCAAATTCCCGCCATCTGGCAGAATTTCCTTGACCTTGTCTATAAAATAGCTCTTCTTTTTACCACCTAATTTGATTACTTCCTCGGCCATGAATTATCTCCTCTGATTTAGGCTTTTGCCCATTTTTTAAATGGATTGGGTCCAAGCGCCTTGATATTTTCCGTCATTTCCCTGGCATACGCGGCAAACGTCGGGCCTTCACCGGAACTGAGATTATACATACGAACGCGGTCTCCTTCAAGTCCAATTTCCTGAAGCAGTTGCTGCACATGCATCACCCGTTCCCTGGCCCGCAGATTGCCTTCCTTGTAATGACAGGACCCTTCCAGACAGCCAACGACATATACACCGTCTGCACCCCTCTGAATCGCCCGCATCAGGTGCAGGACATCCACTTTTCCGGTGCATGGCACCCGAATGATTTTGACATTTGCCGGATAATCCAGCCGCATCGAACCTGCCAGGTCCGCAGCAGAATATCCTCAATAATCACAGCAAAATGCAATAATGGTTGGTTCAAAATCCGACATTACATCCCCCCTGCCAGCAAGGCATCTATTTTGCAATTGAGTTGATCATCTTCATAAAAATTGAGCTGGATGGTCTGTCTGGGACAAATCGCCGCGCACACGCCGCAGCCATGACAGATTGCCTCATCAATTTCGATGACCTGTTTTTCCGTGTTGAATACGGGCACGCCAAATGGGCACGATCGAACGCATGTCAGACACTTCACACAATGATCCGTATCCACTTTTGCCGTAATGGCGGAAAGCTTGATTTCGGATTTGGATAAAAATGTCGTGGCGCGGGATGCCGCAGCCTGAGCCTGGGCAATGGTCTCGGATATCAGTTTGGGAGCATGAGCCGTTCCACAGAGAAAAATCCCATCACCGGGCATGTCCACCGGACGCAGTTTGACGTGCGCCTCGATAAAAAACCCTTCGGGATTCCGGTTGAATTTCATGATACCGCACAGTCCGGCCGTGTCTGTTGCCGTAACACCGGCGCTCAGTACCAGGAGTTCGGCCTGAATTTCAAGAGGCAGCCGGAGAATATGATCCGTTACCGAAACGGTCATGCCTTCCGGTGTGCTTTTGACCTCAGGCGGACTGGTTTCATCAAACCGGATGAAAATGACCCCGAGATTTCTGGCCTCGGTATAATAATCTTCCATCAGGCCATAGGTCCGGATGTCCCGGTACAGGATATATACCTGGATCGTGGGATCGGCCTTTTTGATGATGAGGGCATTTTTGATGGCATTCTGGCAACAGATCCGGGAGCAGTTCTCATTGGTCGAATTTCTGGATCCGACACACTGGATCATCACCACCGTCGATAGATCACTGACCCCTTTTTCTTCGAGCCTGTCGCCCAGTTGCAGTTGGGTCACAACCCGGGGGTCCTGGCCGTAGAGATATTCCGTCGGGGTGTATTCGTTCGCACCAGTGGCGACAATGATCACCCCGTGCTCGACAGTCAGTTTGGTGTTGGCCGGTCCTGCCACCACATCGGTTTTGAAGTTTCCCTTGTAACCGGAAAAATTGGTTACCCGGGCGCCGGTGACGACATCGATCAAATCGCTCTTTCTGACATCGGCCACCAGTTGTTTCAGGTAGGCCTGAATGTCGCCGCCCTCGATGGTGTGATGCAGTTTTCTGGACAACCCGCCCAGTTCGGTTTCCTTTTCCAGCAAGAATACCCGAAAACCCTGCTTTGCCAGCCCCAGCGCCGCATTCATGCCGGCGACACCACCGCCGATCACCAGGGCCTGTTTGTTGACCGATATCACTTTTTCCGTCAGCGGCTTTAATGTGGACGCCCGTGCGACCGCCATTCGAACCAGATCTTTGGCCTTCTGGGTGGCAATGGCCGGAGATTTGGAATGAATCCAGGAGTTCTGATTCCGGATGTTGGCCATTTCGAACAGATACCGGTTCAGGCCACAGGCTTCCAGGGTTTCCATGAACATCTGCTCATGGGTTTTGGGACTGCATGAGGCGACCACCACCCGGTTGAGCCTGTGCTCGATGATTTTCTCCTTGATCTTGTCCTGGGTATCCTGGGAACATGTAAAGAGATTCTGATCGGTATAAACGACATTGGGCAATGTGGCCGAGTAGTTTTGAACCGCCGGCACATCCACAATGCCGCCGATGTTGATGCCGCAATTGCAGACAAACACCCCAATCCGCGGAGATTCACCGGACACATCCTGCTGTTCCGTCACCTGAACCGTGGGGGTGTCCATGCCGCGGGATACCGCCAGTTCTGCACCGGCCAGACAGGCTGCTGCACTGGCCTCTGTCACGGAACTGGGGATGTCCTTGGGACCCTGAAACACACCGCAGGTATAAATGCCGGGCCTTGAGGTTTCTACGGGTGTAAACGGCCCGGTTTCCACAAACCGGTATTTGTTCAACCCCACGCCCAGCTTCCGGGCGACATCCGCCACATTTTCCGGAATCTGAAGTCCGACCGACAACACCACCATACTGAAAATTTCATCCTGTCTCTGGCCGGTTTCATCGATGTACCAGACCTGAAGATCGCCGGTTTCCGGTATTTCGGTGATGGTGTGAATTCTGGCCTTTAAAAACCGGACCCCATCCTTGTCTTTGGCGCGGAGATAGTATTTTTCATAATCCTTGCCGAAGGACCGGATATCCATGTTGAAAATGGCACAGTCCAGTTCACCGTGGGCATGTTCCTTGGCGATCATGGCCTCCTTGATGGCATACATGCAGCACACCGAAGAGCAATAGCCATTGCCGCACTTGTTTGTGTCCCGTGATCCGACACACTGAATCCAGGCGATTTTCTTGGGCTCTTCGCGATCCAGGGGCCGGCTCAAATGGCCGAAATACGGACCCGATGCGCTTAATATCCGCTCGAATTCCTCGCTGGTCAGCACATTGGCGTATTTTCCGTACCCCCAGAAATCCAGTTTGGACGGATCATATCCCATGCTGCCCGGCGCCAGAATGATGGAACCCACCGTGACCCGGGATTCCCGCTCGGTTTCGTCATATTGAATGGCCCTGGCGATACATACGTTTTCGCACAGGCCGCAGCCGATACAGGTGTCGGTATCGATACCAAACGCCAGGGGAACGGCCTGCGGGTATTCGATGAATGTCGCCCGCCGGTCATCCAGCCCCTTGTTGTAGCGGTTTACGGCGGTTACCGGGCAGTGTTTGGCGCATTCGCCGCACCCCGTGCATTTGACCGGATCGATATACCGGGGGTGATTGGACAGGGTGACAGTAAAATTTCCGGGTTCACCTTCGACGGTTTTGATTTCACTGTTGGTGATGATATTGATGTTCAGATGCCGGCCGACCTCGACCAGTTTGGGTGAAATCACTCACATGGCGCAGTCGTTGGTCGGAAATGTCTTGTCCAGCCGGGCCATCATTCCGCCGATGGTCGGCAGTTTATCCACCAGGTGAACGTAATAATCAGAATTTGCCAGATCCAATGATGCCTGCATGCCAGCGATTCCGGCGCCGACCACCATGACAGACCCGCTGATTTTGCCGCTTGCCGATCCCATGATAACTCCTTTAGCGTAATGTTCTACGCGTTAATGTGAAGATATATTGAGGGTAACGCAGACTGAAGACTGACGGATTCGGAAAATGATTCATGAATTGCCTTTACCGTTTACCCTTCAGCCTTCCCCCTTCAGCCTGTATCACAATGCTCCAAAAACCGGAACATGGTGTTCGTGGCCTTTGAATTCCACCATACTGGTTTTTTCCATGTCTGCCAGAAGATAGGAAATCCACTTCAACTCCAGTCCAATCCGGTCACGGATGGCCCGGACAGAGGTATGCCCCTCCAGGATGGCCTGACGAATCAGATGTTTGTGATATTCCCGCTCCAGGACGTTGTCCAGTATCGCTTCAAATTTGGCTTTTTCCCATTTTCTGCCGTACACATCGCCCCGGTTCAGAATTTTGACCTCCTTGCCCACCAGCCATCGGACAATTTCCGAATTCAGGGTGGCTTCGGCAGCATTCAATTCCATGGCAAACCGGTTTGCATCAAACGGCCCCTGTTCCCCGATGGATTTCATCACCTGACTGGATATCTCGACAAATCGCTGGGCTTCTGCGGACGACAGCCAGGCCAGATGAAGGCGGTCTTTTCCGATACCCGCCGCTTGAAGGAGTCTCTGGGTCAGTTGGATTTTCTTTTCAGCCTGAATATTACCTTCCAGGTAATGACAGTCGCCGAAATGTCAGCCGGC
>JBFXFK010000140.1:0-13478 GCA_050179135.1 Desulfatirhabdiaceae bacterium
CTGTCCGCATCCGGACCCACCCAGGGCCATCTGGTGCGGCTGTCGGATCACAAGGAACCCAAAAAAATCGCCTGGTTCCAGTGTGTCGGATCCCGGGACATGAACAAATGCGATCATGCCTACTGTTCGTCTGTCTGCTGCATGTATGCCATCAAGGAGGCCGTGATTGCCAAGGAGCATGCGGGCAGCGATCTGGACTGCGCAGTGTTTTACATGGACATGCGAACCCATGGCAAAGAATTTGAGCGGTTTTACAACACAGCCAAAGACAAGCATGGGATTCGGTTCATTCGCAGCCGGGTGCACACCATCGATCCGGTGCCGGGTACCGATGACCTGAGTATCCGGTATATCACGGAAAGCGGTGAAAGTGTCACCGAGGTATTTGATCAGATTGTGTTGTCTGTTGGCATGGAAATATCCCCCGAAGTGATTGGCATGGCCAAGAATCTGGGAATCGAGCTGACCCCGGGCAATTTCTGCCAAACCACCACATTTGAACCTGTCGCAACGTCACGCCCCGGCATTTATGTCTGCGGCGCATTCCAGGGCCCCAAAGACATTCCCCAATCCGTCATTGATTCAAGTGCGGCGGCCGCAGCAGCCGGAGAAATTCTGGCCGATGCCCGGAACACGCTCACCCGAGCCAAAGAAGAGGTTCCTGAGACCAATGTCATTGGAGAGCGCCCCCGAATCGGGGTGTTTGTGTGCCGGTGCGGTATCAATATCGCCGGAGTCGTCAATGTTCCCTCTGTCGCCGAATACGCGGCAACGCTTCCCTATGTGGAATATGCCACCGACAACCTCTATTCCTGTTCCCAGGACACCCAGGACAATCTGGTCAGCATCATTCGCCAGAAGAATCTCAACCGGATCGTCGTGGCCGCGTGCACCCCGAAGACCCACGAGCCCCTGTTCCAGGAAACCATCACCAATGCCGGTCTGAACAAGTACCTGTTCGAAATGGCCAACATCCGGAATCATGACTCCTGGGTCCACAAAAACAATCCGGAACTGGCCACACAGAAGGCCAAGGATCTGGTCCGCTCGGCGGTGTACAAGGTAGCACTCACCCAGCCTCTGGCCGAAGCCGAACTGCAGATCAGGCCGGCGGCTTTGGTCGTCGGCGGCGGTATTTCCGGCATGACCGCAGCCAGAAGCCTGTCTTTGCAGGGCTATGAAACCCATATCGTTGAGAAAAGCGCGCTTCTGGGGGGCCAGGCCAGAAACCTGCACCGGACTGCAAAAGGCGAGGATATTCAGCGGCAACTGAATACGCTGATTGAGGATGTGAACGGAGATGGCAATATTCATGTCCATTTGAATGCGGAACTGACCCAGATGGACGGGTTTGTGGGCAGCTTCAAAACCACCCTGAATGCCGCGGGTCAGGAAACCGTGGTTGAACATGGCGTGGCCGTGCTGGCAACCGGCGCGCATCCCTACCAGCCAACCGAATACCTGTACGGGAAAGACTCCCGCATTCTGACCAGCCTTGAACTGGACAAGAAATTCATGGAGAACGACGCATCCCTGTCGTCCCTTCAATCCGCCGTTTTTATCCAGTGCGTCGGATCCCGGGAACCGGATCGGCCCTACTGCAGCCGGGTCTGCTGCACCCACGCCATCGACAATGCCCTGGCCCTGAAAAAAATCAATCCGGACATGAATATCTATGTTCTGTACCGGGACATTCGAACCTATGGGGAACGTGAATATCTGTACAAGGAAGCCCGGGAAAAAGGCATCATCTTCATTCGGTATTCACTGGACAAGAAACCGGATGTGAGGCTGAATTCCGGCAGACTGACCGTGACCGTGACCGATCACATTCTGGGAACACCACTCGAAATCGAGACCGATCTGATTTCGCTGGCTACGGCCATCATTCCGAACCGGGATGAAAAACTGGCCAATTTCTTCAAGGTGCCCATGAATTCGGATGGTTTTTTTGTGGAGCGTCATGCCAAACTGGGGCCATCCGAATTTGCCACAGACGGCGTGTTTCTCTGTGGTATGGCCCATTATCCCAAACCCATCGATGAATCCATTGTTCAGGGCAAGGCTGCGGCGTCCCGGGCGGTCACACTTCTGGCCCGAAAAACCATTCATACCAGCGGCACTGTGGCGGAGGTCGTTCCGGCCAACTGCAGCTCGTGCGGCGTCTGTGTGTCCATCTGTCCCTATTCGGCGCCGTCGTTTATCGAGGAGACCGCCCGCTTCAACCCGGGCAAGGCCCAGATCAACCCGGTGCTGTGCAAAGGGTGCGGGTTGTGTGTGGCGTCCTGCCGATCCGGTGCGATCCGGCTGAAGGGCTTTGACAATGATCAGATATTTGCGCAGATTGCTGCGCTGAATGAAGCCATGTAACGAATTTGAAATGTCACATTTCAAATTTGAAATGATAAAGGAGAGAATATTATGTCTGAATGGGAACCAAAAATCGTCAGTTTTCTCTGCAACTGGTGTTCCTATGGTGCAGCGGATTTGGCCGGTGTGGGACGGATGGAATATCCGCCCAATATCCGGGTTATCCGCATCCCCTGCACCGGCAGAATGAGCCCCAAATTTTTTCTGGCTGCGCTGCGGGAAGGTGCAGACGGGGTCTGGGTGTCCGGCTGACACCCCGGAGAATGCCATTACCTGGAAGGTAATTTCTATGCCCGGAGAAAATTTGGACTGTTCATGAATCTGATGGAACATATGGGAATCGAGCCCGGACGGCTTCAGTTTTCCTGGATCAGTTCCGCCGAATCCACCAAGTTTGTGGAGACGGTCAAGTCCGTGACCCAGGCGGTCAAGGCGATCGGACCCAATACAACCTATAAAAAAACCCTGTTAAGGTAGCCTGACATGTCCTTATATATTGATAAAATCAAAGAAACCGCGGAGCGGCTTTTAAAAGACGGCAGTGTTGACATGGTGATCGGTTTCCGCAAGGGAACCGTGCCCATGATGAACGAGCCCTGTTTTATTCAAAAGCCACAGGAAGTCCACCAACTGGTGTGGGATAGCAACTGCGGCATCAACCTGGCCAATTATCTGACCGACCGGAAAGAAAAAATTGCGGTTGTGGCCAAGGGCTGTGATTCCCGTAACATCGTGAACCATATCGTGGAAAACAAGATCAAACGGGAAAAGCTGGTGATCATCGGCGTTCCCTGTACCCGCATGATTGACAAACGGAAAATCACCGGGATGTTCGACAAGCCGATAGATGCCGTCACCGAAGACGGGGACATCATTCTTGTCACGAGCGCCGGGAAAGAAACCCGGTTGAACAAGACGGATGTGCTTCAGGAAAACTGTGCCCTGTGCATTCACAGAAATCCGGTCATTTATGATGAACTGGCTGGTGATCTGGTTGAAGAGCAGACCGGAATCGACCGGTATGCCGAAGTCAGACGGGTCGAGGCGATGTCGCCTCAGGAAAAATGGCAGTATTTTGAAGATCTGCTCTCGCCCTGCATCCGCTGCTATGCCTGCCGGAATGCCTGCCCGCTGTGTTACTGCCCGACCTGCTTTGTGGATGAGTCCCGCCCGCAATGGGTCGGAAAAAGCCAGGATCCGATCGATACCCGCACCTTTCACTTTTTGCGCGCCTATCATTGCGCGGGCCGGTGTACGGACTGCGGAGCGTGTGAACGGGCCTGTCCGGTCGGCATCAAGGTCCGGCAGTTTACCAGCAAGCTGAACCGGGACTGCCTGGAGATGTTTGGCTGGGAAGCCGGTTTGACACTGGATCAGAGGCCGCCGCTGGATACCTATAAACCCAATGACCCCAACGACTTTATCAAATAAACAAGGTCTATTACCATGAAAGTCATCAGCATAGACAAAACCGAATGGGCCAACGGTATCGAAAAGACCAAATCGACCTACCGTCTGTTTGGCCCGGTCAAGGAAAATACCTGGCACAGCTTCAAGCCCCTGGGTCCGGGTGAACAGCCTGACATGGCCTATGGCAATTCCCGCCTGTCACCCAAATTTCTGGTTCATCCCCAGACCGAACCCATGTTTGAATACAATCTGGATGAAAAACAGGCGGATCATCATGTATTGAAAGAAATACCCAAGGATGCGTCACCCAAGGCCATCATTGGCATACGTCCCTGTGATGCATCGGCGTTTCTTCTGGTCAAACGGAATTTTGATACGCCAACCTATAAGGACCCCTACTGGCTGACTGCCTATAACAGCCTGACCCTGATCGGATATGCCTGCAATCAGCCATGCAGCACGTGTTTCTGTACAACTGCCGGTTGCGGCCCGTTTCATGAAGAAGGCCTGGATGCCATCCTTGTCGATGCCGGAGACCGGTATCTGCTGAAAGCCCTGACCGAAAAGGGTGAAGCCTATATTCAGTCAGCCGGATGGGCAACGCCTGCGCCTTCAGATGCCGATCAGTCCATCGAAAAGCTGAAGTCAACGGCTGAAAAGGCCATCGCGTCACATGTATCGACCGACAAGCTCAGAAACCAGTCCACCACCCAGCTTTATGATGCGCCCTTCTGGGAAGAAATTGCATTTTCCTGCATCAACTGTGGAACCTGCACCTATTCCTGTCCCACATGCTGGTGTTTTGACATACAGGATGAAAATCACGGCAAGTGCGGTGTCCGCATGCGAAACTGGGACAGTTGCATGTATCCCCTGTTTTCACTTCACGGAACCGGTCACAATCCCAGGGGCGCCAAGGTGCATCGGGTCCGTCAGCGTTTCATGCACAAACTGAAATATTATGTGGACAAGTATGACAACGGAATCCAGTGTGTGGGTTGCGGTCGGTGCATCCGCCTCTGTCCGGTTAATATTGATATTCGCAAGGTCTGCAATCAGATGAACAGCTATGATCCCGCGGCCTGCGTTTGCCCGGTTTAGAACAAAAGGGGGTTTACGGTGCAGAATCCATATCTACCTTATCCGGTTAAAATTGATGAGATCATCACGGAAACCGAAGATAAGAATTTGAAAACATTTAAATTTGTTTTTATAAATCCGGCAGATGAACAAAAGTTTGCCTACCGGGCCGGGCAGTTTGCCGAACTTTCAGTGACCGGCAAAGGCGAAATTCCCATCGGAATTGCCTCGTCTCCGACTGAGAAAGGCTTTATCAAATTTACGGTAAACAAAGTCGGGCTCGTATCCTCCTACCTTCACAACATGAAAGTCGGGGATGTCATGGGCATTCGGGGGCCACTGGGCAACTCCTATCCCTGGGATGTACTGGAAGGAAAAAACGTGGTCATCATCGGCGGTGGATTTGCATTTACCACCCTGAGATCCTCCATCATCTACATGCTGGATCCGGCCAATCGACCCAAATTCCGGGATATCAATGTCATTTACGGGGCACGGACTCCGGGAATGCTGCTGTACCGGGAGGAACTGGCCGCCTGGGAACGTCGTGATGATATCCATATGCATATCACCGTGGATGCCACCACTGATCCGAACTGGAAATACAATGTCGGTTTTGTGCCGACCATAACCGAAAAAAAGGCGCCCCAGGCCGACAGCGACACCTATGCGATCATTTGCGGGCCACCCATCATGATCAAATTTACCCAGCCGGTCCTGGACAAAATGGGGTATGGCCATGACCATATCATCATGTCGCTGGAAAACCGCATGAAATGCGGCATCGGCATGTGCGGCCGGTGTAATGTGGGCAAAGAATTTGTGTGCAAGGATGGCCCGGTGTTCACGCTGGCACAACTGAATACCATGCCCAAGGAATATTAGGGTATCCGATTGACATTCCGGCGCCCGGGATTCGTTGTCAGTTGCCCAGTTGGAGTTTTTTATATTGACAAGACCAGCCTGATACGATATTCACTAAAACTCCATATCGAATACATGAACAGGCGGTCATGCCATTAAGATTAAAAATTATTAAAGGAGGGTATATTCATGCCAGAGATTGATTTTCAGGGAAGCAAGTTTGTTGTGGATGAAGATGGTTTTATCGATTCATATGAGAACTGGTCGGAAGGTTGGGTCCAGTATGTTAAAACTCAGGAAGGCATTGATGAACTGAATGAAGAGCATCGAAAAGTTATCACCATGCTCCGCGAATATTATGAAAAAAATGGCATTGCACCCATGGTTCGGGTTCTTTCCAAAGTGACCGGATTTAAACTGAAACACATTTATGAGCTGTTTCCGTCAGGTCCTGGAAAGGGAGCCTGCAAGATGGCCGGTCTGCCCAAACCCACCGGATGCGTCTGATCACCTGTTGATTTTTACCGCTATCGGTATATTAAAAGGCTCTGTGAGTTTTGCAGGGCCTTTTTTATTTTGGGCCGTTCTTTTCGGAGAATTTTCCCATGATTCTGAATGTCCAATCCACACGACGCAATGAGTTTATTGATATCACACGGCCTGTTCAGGAAATGATCAACCGGTGTGAACCGGTTTTTCAGGGTTACTGCCTGTTGTTTGTGACCCATACCACTGCCGGAATCACCATCAACGAGGCTGCCGATCCGGATGTCAAAGAAGATATTCTGACCATGCTCAACAAACTGGCGCCCCCTGGCGCCGGATACCGGCACCGGGAAGGAAATTCCGATGCCCATATCAAATCGACTCTGGTCGGTGTATCCCAATTTATTCCCCTTAAGGACAACACGCTGGTGCTGGGAACATGGCAGGGCATATTTTTCTGTGAATTTGACGGCCCCAGAAACCGGAAGGTGCATGTTCAGATTGGCCCTACTTCATGTCCCGGGTGAGACATGGCAGACACCGGAAAAACAAACGACCAGCGGCGGGATTACCATGGATGATATCGACAAAGAACTGCTCAACCGGATTCAGTCCGATTTTCCGGTGACATCAAGGCCTTTTCTGGCTATCGGCAATGAGCTGGGTATTTCGGAGACCGATGTGATCGGGCGGATCACCCGTCTGAAAGAATCCGGAATCATTCGACGGATTGGCGGGAATATCGTTCCCCACAAACTGGGGTTTGTAAGCACACTGTGCGCTGCAAGCGTACCTGAAAACCGGGTTGACGAATTTGCCGATGTGGTCAATCAATACCCGGGTGTGACCCACAATTATCAACGAAATCATGACATGAACATGTGGTTTACGTTTATTGCACCATCCATGCAGGAAATTGAAACCCATCTGGATGCCATATCCAGACAAACCGGCATTACCGGCATTTTGAACATGCCGGCGACACGGGTATTCAAGATCAGGGCTCATTTCGATCTGTCATGACCATTTCAATTGAGGGGTCTCGGATATGGGTATCAGGCCATCCCGTCATCAGGTGCTGATCGGAGTTGGTTGATTCCATTTGCTTCCCTGCTACTTCCCCGTTGATCAGACAGTATCGCTCCTTCGCCATATTCTCCACCCAATTTTTTTAATGATCATTTTATTTTTCACGGCAACATGCCCTCTGGATACTGCGATGAAACCAGCGGATGACAACCCGATTCCATCGAACCTGGCACAGAGAAAGATCGACGGCTCCCTTCGAAAGGTCTTTTTGACGGTCGTCGCGGCAATTTACCTGATCACCCTGGCCGGAACCCTGGTAGCCTTTTACGGGACTGTCATCCGGATCAGCGATGAATATGTCGGGCGTTTTGCCCGGTCCCAGAATCTTCTGGAAAAAAACCGGATTCTTTCCATCCTGGACCGGGAACTGGCCCTCAGCCGGAAGCTGGCCGATGATCCCCGAATTCGGGAATGGATGGGCAATGAGACAGATCCGCAATTCAAACATGACGCGATGGATCAACTGGCCAGTTATCACCGGTTTATGCGGGAGGGCTCCCAGTTTGTGGCGGTTTCATCCAGTGGCAATTATTACCTGATCGGTGTTGAAAATGCCGAAACGGTAAAAAATGTGTTGAAACCAACGGATCCGGCGGATAACTGGTTCTTCGATGCCCTGCAAAAAAACCGGGAATATTCCCTCAATGTCAACTATGACACCGTACTCGATGAGGTTCGGGTCTGGATCAATGTGATTGTTCGGGATACTGAAGGGCATCCCGCCGGCATTGCCGGAACCGGCATGAATCTGACACGGTTTCTGGATGCGCTGGTGGATCACAAGGCGCCGGGCATTCAAACGATCATCGTGAACCGTCCGGGTGAAATTCAGGCGCATCGGGACAGGTCCATCATCGAGCACAATGCGCGGGTTGGCAGTGATTCTGAAAAAATCACCATTTACGATCTGGCAGACAGTCCGGCAGACCGGCAGAAGCTGAAATCCGCCATCGATTCCGCCGATACCGGTGCAGATCCGAATCCGTTTGTCATGCGGATCAATGGCAAGTCAACCTTCACCACCATCAGCGGCATTCCGGAACTGGGCTGGTATAATCTGGTACTCCTGGATGTCGGAAGCGTTATCGGTTTTGGAGATTTTCTGCCCTTGGGGCTGGTTTTTCTGGGATCCATGCTTTTGATTCTTTTCAGTGTCGTCGTTCTTCTCAACCGGCTGATTCTGGCGCCACTGACAAAACTGACGGCTGCAGCCGGCCTGGTTGCCCGGGGCGCATACGATACACCGTTGCCACACGGCATGAACAATGAAATCGGCGGACTGAGCGCTTCTTTCCATGCCATGACCCGGGAAATCCGGAGATACACGACCGGACTGGAAGCCATGGTGAAAGACCGGACACTGGCCCTGACCCGGAGCAATGAGGAACTTCTGGATTCCCAGAAGCGCATCATGGATTCCATTCATTATGCCCGTCTCATTCAGCATTCCATTTTACCGTCCTCCCGGGAACTTGACCGGAGTCTTTCAGATTATTTTGCCATTCTGAAACCGCTGGACATTGTCGGTGGCGACTTTTATTTTTTCCGTGAAACACCGGACGGCTTTTGCATTGCGGCTGTGGACTGTACCGGGCACGGAGTTCCGGGGGCATTCATGACCATGATGGTCAATGCGCTGCTGAACCGGGTTATCGAGACATATCCCCATGACGGCCCGGCATCGATGCTTGCAAAGCTGCATGGCCTGGTTCAGGAAACATTGCGCAGCGAATCCGAGATGACCCATCTTGAAAATGGACTGGATATTGCGCTTTGCCGGGTCTATCCGGCTGACCGGATTCTGGCATTTGCCGGAGGTGGATTGCCGATCATTGTTTTTGAGAATGACGCCATCCGGGAAATCCGTGGTGACCGCCTGCATCTGGGATTCTCTAATTCCCGGAAAACATATCGCTTTACGGAACATCGGATGGAAATTTTTCCGGAAAGCCGGTATTATCTGTTTACCGATGGCATTGTCGATCTGCCGGGTGGGGACCGGGGATTCGGTCTGGGACGAAATGGATTGCTTCAGACCATAGCCGGCCAGAAAACAAAGACTCTGATGGCCCAGAAAGACAGATTCCTGCTGGCGCTGGAATGTCATCAGGGGAAATTCTCACCCAGGGATGATATGCTGCTGTTTGGTTTTTCTGTCCGTCTCACGATTCGGGAGGATGCGTAGGTGCAGAATCTGTTGCAATTAAAAGAGGATTTTTCCAGACAGGGAATTCTGATCAGCTTCAACGGGCCATTTACCCATAGCATTATCGAGGAAATCGGGAATGCGACCCGCCGCTACCTGGAAGGCAGACAGCATGGGAAGGGAATCATCACCGATGTCTTTGCCGTTTACATCGAACAAACCCAGAATGTCCGGAATTATCTGCAGCGGCACCACCTTTCAGCCGAAATTCAGGGGTCTGCCATCGTGGTGATCCGCGACGTTGCAAGCGGCTATACCGTATGCTCCGGAAACAGCATCCGGAAAGAAGATGTACCGGATCTGATATCCCGACTGGAAAGGATAAATTCTCTGAACCGGGATGGCCTGAAAAAATTCTACAAAGAACAGCTTCGCAAGAAACGGGAGCCCGATGCTATCGGCGCTGGTGTGGGCCTGATTGATATGGCCCGACGTGCATCCGGGAAAATTGAATACACCCTTGAAAACCAGGATGCCGGGTATGATTTCTTCAGTCTTTTTGTTACGGTTTCGGGAGCATGACGATGATTGACATTCCAGCAACCAAATCTTCGCCGCGGGTTGTCATTTCTGAGGAGAACAAAACATTTTCCATTTCAGGTGAGTGCTATCCGGAAAATTCCTTTGTATTTTTCGAGCCGATATTTCAGTGGCTCCATGCCGGATTGCCCCGTATCCGGGAACTGACATTTCAGGTGAACATTCCCTACATGAATTCCAGCAGCACCAAATGCATGCTCGATATTCTGGATTTGCTGGATGAAGCGGCCCGGCAGGGCTGCATGGTAAAGGTTGTCTGGTATTATGAAACGGGAAATGAGCGGGCACTGGATCTGGCAGAGGAATTTTGTGAGGATATCGGAATCCCCTTTGATATTGTGCCGTTTGAAGAAACAGGATCACCCCCATGAAATCCGATGTCGATCTGTTGCGGAAGAAACTGATTCATCAACTGCCGGTTCTGGCGGCGGATGAATCAGTGGCCGGCCGGGCACATTATGATACGGCCATGGCCTGTATCAAACTGTCTGAGCGATTTTCCAAAGTGATGGCCATCACGGATAAATATCAGGCCAAAATCGGTGAGGTCATCCATCAATTGCGGGAAAGCAATGATGCGCTGAATCGAACCCAGGAAACCCTGCGCCAGAACGAGGCGCGACTGAGGCTGTTGACGGAAAACATGCTGGATGTGATCTGGCTGCTGGATCTCGGGACCTGGCGCCTGGTGTATGTCAGTCCATCGGTTTATAAACTGCGGGGATACACACCGGAGGAAGTCATGAGCCAACCCCTGGATGAATCTCTGAGTCCGGAATTTCAAAAAGAAATTGTCGGGTGGCTGGAATCTGACAGGGATGCCCTGGTCCTTGGAAGGACAGAAGAGGTCGCAACATCCCGCCGGTACGAGTACCCGACCACATGCCAGGATGGGTCAGCCGTCTGGACCGAAGCATTGACCAATTATCTCTTTGATGAACATGGCATGCCGTCGCAGATTCTGGGCGTTACCCGCGACATTTCCGAGCAGAAAGCGGCGGAGGAAACCCTGCGATATCTGGCCACTACGGATACGCTGACCAATTTGCCCAACCGGCGTCTGTTTCTGGACCGGCTGGATCAGGAGCGCAGCCGGTATATGCGTTACGGGAAACAGGGGGCGCTGCTCATGCTGGATCTGGACCGTTTTAAACATGTCAATGACACTCATGGTCATGCGGTCGGAGACACGGTTCTCCGCCATGTGGCTCAGGTGCTGTTGTCTTCCCTGCGCAAACCGGATTTTTCCGGCCGTCTGGGGGGTGAGGAATTTGCGGTATTTCTGCCGGAAACCACGGCGGACGGCGCTATACAGTTTGCCGAGCGCCTTCGCCAGAAAATTGCCGAAACATCCATTCCGGTGGGAATGGAGACGATTACGATCACCCTGAGTATTGGTATCAGCCGATTTTATCAACAAGACAGGACCACGGATGATATTCTGGCCCGGGCCGACTCGGCCCTGTATCTGGCAAAGGAAAAGGGGCGTAACCGGGTGGCGTCCCTGATTCCGGATGATCAGACACGCCTCATGACTGAAACAGATCTGGAGCCGCCCCCAAACCATCCATAAAGCTTTTATACCCAATATCCGTGGAATATCATTAATCCTGTTTTGATTGATAGTTCACGGCATGTTGATTTTTTACCGTGAAAATGGCATTCGGCGGAATGCTTCCCTCTGTTCGTAGTGTGCCCGTAAGGGCATTTTTAAAAACGCCTTACGGCGTCACTACGAACAGGCCTGAACCTTCATCATGGCCTGATTTTCATTACAGATAGGGGAAATCATGAATATGACCAAAGAGCGTTCATCTGACCGAAGCCGCAGAAAGCATTATCCCATCATCGTTCTGATCTGCCTGGTCGTTTTGTTTGGCCCGGTTGCAAATCCGGCGTTATCCGACATATATGTGCCGGAGGCGCTGACGGAATGGACATCCTGGGTGTTATATGGCCAGGATGAAAAGCGATGTCCGTTTCATTACAATGATGCGGACACCCGCATCTGCGTCTGGCCGTCCCGGCTGAATGTGGTCATCGATGCCGCATCGGGCAAATTTGAACTTGAGGTCCTGGTCAATTGTGACACATGGATTTCCATTCCCGGATCACGGGATGTGTATCCCCGGGATGTCAAACACAACGGAAATGCCGTACCTGTACAGATGCGGAATGGGATTCCATCCGTCCGGCTACCTCCGGGTCAAAGCCGGATCACCGGTGATTTTTTGTGGAAAGAAGCGCCGGAAACCCTGTTGATCCCCCCTCAAACCGGCGTGGTTTCACTTTCTGTCAACGGCAAACCGGTTCAGCAGCCCGGAATTGACAGTTCCGGCCGGCTTTGGATCTATACACGGGAGTCTGTCCTGGCCCGGGAAAACCGCATGGATGTCCGCATATTCCGCCGGATTACCGATTCCATTCCCATGATCGTCACCCAGCGGTTTCAGATGGACATATCGGGTCAGTCCCGGGAGATTCATCTGAACCATGTGCTGCTGAAAGAATCCATCCCCCTGAGCCTGACATCGCCACTTCCCGCCCGTATCGGCCCCGATAACCGTGTGATTCTTCAGGCCCGGTCCGGCCGATGGACTCTGGAAATTGTAACCCGGTTCGATGGGCCGGTTGATGAAATCATGGCCGGAGATGGCGCCTATGGTCCGGAAATCTGGTCATTTGAATCCCGGAATCATCTCCGGATGGTAACGGTCGTCGGCGCACCCGCCGTGGACCCGGGCCAGACCGATGCGCCACCGGAATGGAAAGAATTGCCCGCCTATATTGTCCAGCCTGAAACAACACTCCGGTTTCAGCAAATTCGCCGGGGGGATGCCGATCCAGCCCCGGATCAACTGAATCTGTTTCGAACCTGGTGGCTCGATTTTGACGGCAATGGATTTACGGTTCAGGACAGGCTGACCGGAACCCTCAGCCGGAAATGGGCCCTGACCCTGAATCCACCGGCCGGGTTGGGCAAGGCTACGGTGGATGGCGTCGATCAGCTCATCACGGCCCAAGGACCTGACGGACGACCCGGCGTCGAACTGCGAAAGGGTCAGTTGGTCATGGAGGCCGATTCGCGTCTGAATGGCGCACTTCGAAAAATTCCGGCTGTGGGCTGGGACAGCACCTTTCAACAGGTATCCGGCAGGCTGAACCTGCCGCCCGGATGGAAACTCGTTGCGGCATCGGGTGTGGATGTATTGCCCGGAACCTGGATCAACCGCTGGACCCTTCTGGATCTTTTTGTGGTGCTCATCATTTCTCTGTCCCTGGTCCGGCTCCGTTCACCAGTCTGGGGACTTCTGTCCCTGGTCACCCTGGCCCTGATTTATCATCAGCCCGATGCACCGCAACTGGTCTGGCTGAATCTTCTGGCGGCATCTGCCCTGCTTCGGGTTCTTCCGGATGGATGGATTCGGCGGGT
>JBFXFK010000141.1:0-13209 GCA_050179135.1 Desulfatirhabdiaceae bacterium
GAACCGCAGAGGTCATGCTCTTCCTGAGAAGTACGTTGCTTTGCGGCAGATGGAACAATATGGTAAAGAACCTGTTCAGACTAAATCGGAACGGCATATTACTTTGCCACTAAATGGGATTGCACCCTCCAGAAAAAGAGTGGAGCCGTCAGCCACTTCAAACCGGCCGACCATACGGGTCAGTGCGCCGGTATAAGCGCCTTTTTCACGCCCGAACAGTTCGCTTTCCATCAGTGTGGGGGGCAGACAGGCACAGTTCACTGTTATCAGGGGACGGTCTCTGCGCCTGCTCAGATGATGAATGGCCTTGGCCAGAAGTTCTTTTCCGGTTCCGGTTTCTCCCAGGATCAGGACGGTTGAATCCGTTACCGACACATGTTCGACCTGGGAAAGAACCCGTTTCATGCCATCACTACGCCCAACAATCTCTTCATGAACATGTTGAAGCTGGATTTCCTGTCTCAGAAAAAGATTTTCCTCTTCCAACAGTTGTCGCAATCTGTCAATTTCCCGGAAATTTTCCCGAAGCTTCAGTTCCAGCTCCTTTCTTTGGGATATGTCACGGCTGCTGGTACGCATCCCCAAAAATTTTCCCTGCAAATCAATTATCGGCCGGCAGATATGTTCCAGCCACCGGAGTTCTCCATCCTGTCTGAAAATGCGGAATTCAATCGGGATAGTTTCCGACAGTATGGGGGAGTCATGAAAATGCGTATCCCAGAGATACCGGTCTTCCGGTGCAATAATCTCTTTCAGTTTATCCGGGTTATCCAGGTATTCCTGAACCGGATACCCGGTGATCTGTTCACAGGACGGAGACATGTACTGAATGGTGCCGTCCGGATTCACCCAGTATTCCCAGTCGAGTGTGAAATCGAGAACGGTCCGGTACTTCTGCTCCGATGCCTGCAATTGCTCATCGGCACGTTTCCGTGCCAGTGCATTGGCAAATACATCCGCGACCAGCCCCAGTCCCTGAATCACTTCTTTCGGCCATGTTTTCTGGGCATGAAGCGTTGAACATCCCAAAAAACCAAAAGCATGACCATCGGCCGCCAGAGGCTTCACGATGCAGGATGTGACGCCGATGCGTGCAAAAAAATCTTTTTCGCGTCTGGCTTCATCCGGAAGATCTTCCAGTCGGGAAAACTCGACAGTTTGTTCATTCTGCAGTTTTTCCAGAAGCCAGGGAAGCTCCCGGTTGTCCAGTTCTTTCCATGACATGGGAACCCCGGGCCCGACGCTATAATGCGTGGCGATACTTCGGGTCCTCCGGTTATGGAATCGGGCAACAATCGCCCGGTCAAGGCCGAGAAAACGGACCAGTTGATCCAGGGCATTTTGAATCGCGTCATCCAGCCGATCGGGGGAGAGATTGACAAACTGGGCGGATATGCGGGAAAGAATTTCTTCAAACTTCAGTCGGTCATGCAGTTCGATACGTGTCTTCTTGAGTTCCAGGATGTTGGCAAAAATTTCACCCAAAAGCTGAAGTCGGGCAAAATAGACTTCCGGCCATCTTCGCTCCCGGGTTACCGAATGGATGGAAATGGAATATCTGAAAGGCATTATTTTTCCAATCGGAATGTTCAGAACGGACCGGGTTCCGAAGCTTTCATGGGTCTTTCTGTCAATGCCTGCCTCATCCGGCAATTCATCCAGTGAGTTATAGCATATGATGGCATGTTCGTTGACAATTTTATTAAACGTATGGGGAACCATGCTGGAAGGCAGCTCAACGGATGTCTGAAATACCGGAATCCCGGGCGCACAAGCCAGATGGGTCACAACAAATGCGTCGTTGTCAGGCAGAATTCGAAGCAGGCCTACCCGATCCACCTGAAAAAAGGTAAGAATTTCAAAAAGCGATTTCTCGATGACCGGGTCGATCCGATCGATTGGAATATTGATGAAACGGGCGGAGATTTCCGATATCAGGCTTTCAAACTTGATCCGATCTTCAAGACTTTGTTGCTCATGTTCGTTATGAATGGCTGTTTCGGACATTTTTATATGTATTCTCATAAAGTTGAAAGAATGGCGGTCAAATGGACCGGATTTGATACACCCGTCAGGCCATTTGATAAGGCTGTCGGAAATAAATAAATCCACTGGATTGCGACGGATTTTGGTTCGTCTGCAAGGCACATCCGCCGGTGCATATCGGGATATGTGCCGGTGGATGTAACGCAGCAGGCGGACCAAAAGACAAGCAAGATGTGGATTTATTTGTTTCCGACAGCCTGATATGCCGATAGAAAGGCATTATGCCGATATGTCGGCATGAGAGTCAACCTCAAAGTGTTCAGATTCGGCCTATTATAAATAACAATTTGCATGATTTATCATAAAATATCAAGGCAGATGAACATTTTTTTCGATCTGGTATGAAATTCGCAACCCGATAAATATTATCCTCAGGGCGAAACAGACTCGAATCCATCACGATGAGAAATCACTTTTGCAAAACAGGTCGAAAGCCGTGAGAAGAGGAGATTGGATGATTCATGCAACCATCAGAATGGTGATACCGCCTTCCAAGCGGACTGAAGCACTGCAAATCCTGACTGCAATCGTCAGGAGAAACAGAATGATGCCCGGATGTCTTGGCTGCCGCATGTATCAGGAAGTGGAAGACCGGAATGCCATCATGATTGACGAGATTTGGGAACACATGGAAGATCTGGAATCCAATCTTCGTTCAAAAGACTATCTCAGCGTATTGTTGGTGGTGGAAATGGCGATGGAGAAGCCTGATATCCGGTTTGACACGATTTCCGAGTCAACCGGAGTGGATACGATCGAGAAAGCGAGAAGCACGCTAAACAGATTGGTATGATAAGAAAAACAGATGGTTATCCAGGTTCTGAAACCGATTCCGGCAATGAAGATACCAGCTAAAATGACATATACCTTTTTATTCTGAATTCTGAATTCTGTCTTCTGACTTCTGTTTTCACGATCAACAATATGAAACAAACCAATTCCATGCCCGAAAAAGCCGGATCGATTACCGCAACTGACCTGCGATTCGATATCGTCGCCGGACTGACGGCCGCCGCAGTCGTTATTCCCAAGGCAATGGCGTATGCGACTGTGGCCGGTTTGCCGGTTGCAGTGGGTCTTTATACCGCCTTTGTTCCAATGGCGATATACGCTTTTTTGGGTTCATCGAAGGTGCTCAGTGTCAGTTCCACCACGACGATTGCAATTCTGGCCGGCACGCAGCTTGGTTTGATCGTGCCTGACGGTGATCCGTCCCGATTGATAACCGCAGCAGCCACATTGACCGCATTGGTCGGCGCGTTCCTGTTGCTGGCGGCTGCACTGCGTCTGGGATTTGTCGCCAACTTCATCTCATCTCCCGTGTTGACCGGATTCAAGGCCGGGATCGGTCTGGTGATCATTCTCGATCAGTTTCCCAAACTCCTGGGTATCCATCTGACGAAAGCGGGTTTCTTTCGTGACGTGCTGTCCCTTGCGCAGCACATACCCGAAACATCACTGATCACGTTGGCTATGGCAGGCGCGACATTTTTTGTTCTGATCGGTATGGAATCCCTCTGGCCACATTCACCGGCTCCGCTGGTGGCGGTGAGTGGGGGCATCGTTGCCTCGTGGTACTTCGGCCTGCACGATCAGGGCGTTTTGACGGTCGGTCTGATTCCGGAGGGGCTTCCTTCCCTGACCCTGCCGGACCTTTCACTGGTTGAACAACTGGTGCCTGGCGCATTGGGTATCGCCCTCATGAGCTTCACCGAATCGATTGCCGCCGGAAGGGCTTTTGCCAATCGCTCGGAGCCGGTGATCAATGCCAACCGGGAACTGATCGCCACCGGTGCAGCCAACCTGGGCGGGGCGCTGTTCGGCGCGATGCCGGCCGGCGGCGGCACATCGCAGACCGCTGTCCTGCGGGCTGCCGGGGGCCGTACCCAGATTGCGTCACTCATCACCGCGGGAACCGCAGCCGCAACCATGCTGCTGCTGGCGCCGTTGCTGGGTCTTCTGCCCTATGCCACCTTGGCGGCGGTGGTGATCGTTTACTCCGTCGGACTGGTCCAGCCATCAGAGTTCCACACCATCGCCAAAATCCGACGAATGGAGTTTTACTGGTCTGTAGCGGCTTGTATCGGCGTCCTGGTTTTCGGTACCCTGAAAGGGATCATTGTGGCCATCATCATCTCCCTCATCAGTCTGGCCAGCCAGGCTGCCAATCCGCCCGTTTATGTTATCGGCCGCAAACGGGGCGCCGATGTTCTGCGCCCCCTGCGACCTGAAAATCCGGATGACGAAATTTTCGAGGGTTTGTTGATTCTGCGTCCGGAGGGCCGCATATTCTTTGCAAATGCCCAGAATATCGCCGATAAAATCAACGCGCTGGTGGAGCAGTACCAGCCGCGGGTGGTTACGCTGGATATGAGCCGGGTGCCGGATATTGAATATACGGCACTCCAAATGCTCATCGGCGGTGAAAAACGCACTGCCGAACGCGGCATGACAATGTGGCTTGCCGCCCTCAATCCGGGTGTACTGAAGGTGGTGCGTCAGTCCGGCCTGGCCGAATGCCTTGGGAAAGACCGGCTGCTGTTCAATGCACGCGCGGCAATCAAGCGATTTCAGTCTCTTCAGGCTGAAGGCAGTGCCGGGCACCAGGACACTTGACCGATGGCGCGGCGGATTATCGAAAATTGGAATGCCCCCACAGTGAAATCTGTTGACCCAAATGGCACGTTACCATATTCTTTTCAATCAGGTTTTGAGGTCGGGGTACAAGATTTCACAAGATTTTTTTATGACAAGGTCCATGTACCCGCAAAAAATGGTTTTGGGACAAAAATTTAAAAAACACAACAAAAGGAGTGAATCATGAGAGGAAAAATCACAATCAAGACGCTGACTCTGGCTGTCGTACTGGCCATCTTCACGGCCATCCTTCCCAGCGCACCGGCCCATGCCACCGGGTTTATCGAACTTAACTTCGAAAACATGCCAACCGTATTTGGTCTTGGTGTCGGAACGCTGCCGGACTACGTCGGCTCCGATGACTACACCGTTGGCGTCGCCCCGTTTTTCCGCTACACGTTCAAAGGACAGGAACGTTACATTCAGTTGATTGCCAACGAGTTTACAGTCAATATCCTCAACAATGACAAGTTTCGATTCGGTCCCCTGTTCAACTACCGGTTCGGCCGTGACGACGATGTCGATGACGAGCTGGTCAGCCGGATGGAAGAGATTGAAGACACCGTGGAAGCCGGCGCCTTTGCCGACATTCTCTGGGTCAACGCCGCTGAAAAACGTCAACGGTTTATTTTGGGCGCCAGAATCTATCAGGATATCGGTGATGAAAGTGACGGGTTCCGCGCCAACTTGAATGCCCGCTACTGGTATCCCATAGCGAAACCGGTTGATCTCGGTATCACTGCCGGAGTCTTTTACCAGGATGACGATTATTCCAATCACTACTTTGGTGTCAATGCCGAGAACGTTGGAACCTCCGGGCTGCCCTTCTTTACCGCGGATGGCGGTTTCAACGAATATTATGCCATGGTGGGACTCAATGTTTATTTGAGCAAAAACTGGTTGTTGAGTGGCGGCATTCGCGGCTCCATCATCTCCGGAGACCCGGCTGACAGCCCGCTTGTTGATCAGCAGGGCGATTCGACTCAGTGGGTTGGCGGCATCGGTATCGGCTATATCATGTGGTAACCCGGTTCCATTTCAGATTGCTGCTGAAACAGCAGGCATCATAATTTTAACAATACCCAAGAAAAAAGGAGCTTATCATGCGTATCCTGATTCGGTTTTCAGTCATTTCAATGATGGTGATGGCCCTGTGTATCACACCGGCCATGGCCGACACTGCGGCCCAGATTGACCAGGATGTCGATGCCGCATTACAAAAACTGTATGCCCAAACCCCGGCTGCCAAAGATCTGTCCAAAGTGGCAAAAGGGATTCTGGTTTTTCCCAGTATCATCAAGGGAGGCCTGATTGTGGGTGGCCAATATGGGGAAGGCGCCCTACGAAAAGGCGGGAAAACCGCCGGTTACTACAATACGGTCGCTGCGTCCTATGGACTGCAGGCAGGCGCCCAGAAATTCGGGTATGCCCTGTTTTTTACAGATGAGGCGTCTCTCAAGTATCTGGATAAAAGTGACGGATGGGAACTTGGCGTCGGCCCCAGTATTGTTGTTGTAGATGAGGGAGTTGCCCGATCCCTGTCCACGACGACCGCCAAGGAAGGGATTTATGCCTTTTTCTTTGACCAGAAGGGCCTGATGGGCGGATTGGGCATCCAGGGATCCAAAATCACCCAAATTACACCCAAATGATGGTAATATCCTGCCAGAAACCTGTTCAGGCCGACGAAGCTGACGGCCTGAATGGGAAACCGATTTTTTTCTGATTAACCGGCGTTTCAGGGAGGATAATCATGTCAGGATTGAACACCGGAACATCGGGGCGTCTCACCCCGTCGTCTTCTGGAAACCGGTACCGGATAATTGCCTGGATATTGGCGGCTCCCATTCTGTTGGCCGTTATCGGCTGGGAAACCCTGGCTGTGTATTATTCCAATCTCCCGGATGGACTGAGGCTGCCCGGGGCCATTGCCATCGCACTGATCTCTTTATGCACGCTTCTCTTTATTCATCCGGGAACCCGATCCGTTCCGATTTTTTTTTGCGTGTTTTCGATTGTCATTACATGGTTCTTTTTGATCCCGCCTTCCAATGACCGGGTCTGGCTGCCGGAAAATGAACGTCTGTCCTGGGCGGACATTGACGGCGACCGGGTCACGGTGCATGATATCCGCAATTTCGACTATCGCAGTGAGACCGACTTTACGCCCGCCTATTATGACAAGACGTTTTACGTTTCCAGACTGAGATCCGTGGATGTAATCGCGGTTTACTGGATGGGACCGGCCATTGCCCATGTATTTCTGAGCTTTGGATTTGCCGATGGCGATCAACTGGCCATATCCATCGAGGCACGCAAGGAAAAGGGAGAAGGGTACTCCACTGTAAAGGGGTTTTTCCGTCAGTATGAACTCTATTACGTGGTGGCCGATGAACGGGATGTCATCCGGCTGCGCACCAACTACCGCCATGATCCGCCGGAAGATGTTTACGTTTATCGGGCGCATGGACCGGTCGAGGACGGAAGGCGTCTGTTTCTGTCGTATATGGAAAAAATCAACAGCCTGAAAGACAAGCCTGAATTTTACAACAGCCTGACGACCAACTGCACCACCAACATCTGGCTGAATGCCCGGATCAATCCGGATCATGTACCGTTCAGTTGGAAGATTCTGGCAAGCGGCTATGTTCCGGAATATCTTTATGAAACAGGTCGATTGGGTAAAAGCCTGCCCTTTTCCGAAATCCAGAAACGCGCTCATGTCAATGCCCGGGCCCAGGCTGCGGATACAGCTGCGGATTTTTCGAAGCGCATCCGGGAGTAAGAGCCCTCCTCCGGAATAAACCATAAACATTTACATGGACAAAAGGCTATAGATGAAAACGCAATTGCATCATGGTGCAGCCAGTGTTGTAACCGGGTTGGTTCTGACCCTCATCCTGCTTTCTCCCGCCTTATCGGCTGTATTGGACCAATCCTCTCATGCGGCGGGCGGAACCAAACGGCCCAAAATCGGCCTGGTGCTATCCGGCGGTGGCGCGCGTGGTGCGGCCCATGTCGGTGTTCTGAAGGTTCTGGAAGAGTATCGCGTGCCGATTGACCTGATTGTGGGTACCAGCATGGGCGCTCTGGTTGGGGCCTCCTATGCCACAGGCACCAGTGTGGCAGAGATGGAGCAGATTATTGCCGGCATCTCGACCGAACTGCTGTTCAAGGAGAAGCCGCCCCGCCAGGAGCTGTCCATGCGGCAGAAACAGGATGACTATAATATTTTTTTCGGCCCGGAAATCGGCATCAATGACGGGAAAATCGGTCTGCCAAAAGGCATGGTGACCGGGGTTCAGCTCGAGACCGTGTTGCGTCGCCTTTCCAAGGCAAAGGGATTTCACCGGTTCGACGATCTTCCCATTCCGTATCGTGCGGTGGCGACTGATCTGGTGACCGGCAAAGCGGTTGTTTTCAGCGAAGGCGAACTGGCCAACGTCATGCGGGCCAGCATGTCGGTACCCGGCGCGGTTGCGCCGGTGGATATGGGTGGCACGCTGCTGGTTGACGGCATGCTGACCTGCAATCTTCCGGTGGAAATCGCGCTTGCAATGGGTGCTGACATCATTATCGCGGTGAATGTCGGAACGCCCTTGTTGAAACGCGAGGAACTGAGCTCGATTCTGGGCGTAACCGGTCAAATGCTCAGCATTCTGACCGAGCAGAATGTCCAGAACTCACTGGCGCTGCTGAAACCGGATGATATCCTGATCTCACCGGAATTGGGAAACTTTTCGACCGGCGATTTTGACAATCTTCCGGATATCAGTCCGTTGGGTGAGGCGGCAGCACGCACGGTGGCCGAACGTCTGGCCCAATTGTCCATCCCAGCCGAAGAATATGCCGCCTTGCGCAACAATCAACGGGTTGCCTCGGAGCCGGACCTTCGTCCGGTTGACGAAATCCGGTTTGAAAACCTGACGCGCGTCAACGCTGCAACCGCACAGGCGGTCATGGAGACACAAACTGGCCGGCCCATCGATCAGGATGTATTGGACCGCGACATGCGCCGTTTGTATGGCACCGGAAATTTTGAACATGTGAACTACCGGTTTATCGAGGAACCGGGCAGGCGAATTCTGGCGGTTGATGCGGTCGAAAAATCCTGGGGGCCGGACTATCTGCGAATGGGACTGGGGATGACAAGCGATTTCGAGGGAGATGCGTTTTTCAACATTCTTGCCAGCCATCGCAAAACCTGGATGAATTCGCTTGGCGCCGAATGGCGCAATGATTTGCAGATCGGCCGTACCTCCAGTTTCAGAAGCGAGTTCTACCAGCCACTGGATGAGCGGGGCTACTTTTTTGTGGCGCCTCAGGTGTCGTATGAGCGGCGGACGGCAGATATTTACAAAGACAGCGATCGTATTGCAACCTATGATGTAACGGCATATTTGGCCGGGATTGATCTGGGCAGCCAGTTCACGCGATATGGCGAATTGCGGGTCGGCGTGAGCGGGGGCATGCTTTCCCCGGAGCTCGACACCGGTCCTCAGGAACTGTCACCCGGAGAGGATGATATCCAGCAGGGCGCATTTACAGCAAGGCTTTTTCTGGATCAGATCAACAATGCGCAATTTCCCCGATCGGGCTGGCAGGCCGGATCGAGACTGTTCAACTCGAACAGCATCATCGGCGCCGATCAGGACTATACCAAGTGGGATATGGATGGATCATTTGTTCATTCATTTGGTCAGCACACCTTTAATTTGGGAATGAAAGCCGGCGGCAGTATCGGCTCTGACGAGTTGCCGCGGTATGACCTGTTTCACTGGGGCGGTTTTTTGCAGCAGTCGGGTTATGCCACCGGCCAGTTGATGGGTGACAGCCTCTGGTTTGGCCGGCTGATGTATTATCACCGGATTTTGAAAGGCAGCCTTCTGGAAGGGGTTTACGGCGGGTTTTCGTTGGAGGTCGGAGAGGTCGGCGGTCCACTGGTGGCCGGCGGCCCGGAAGGTGTACTGGAATCCGGCAGCGTGTTTATCGCTGCCGACAGTCCAATCGGGCCAGTGTATCTGGGATACGGACAGGCCCTCGACAACAGCAACAACAGTTTCTATTTCTTTCTTGGCAGACCGTATTGACCGGATTGGCCTATTTGTAACTGAAAAACCCTTTCCAACCGGGACACATACATGGGGCGAATACAAGATTCGCCCCTACCCATTATGGACAGGATGAAAACGATCGGCGATGTGTTATGCAGACAGGTTCAGATGCTGCACCGTTTTGACGCTGCCGTCTTCATCCGCATAAATGCCGGTTGCGGCAATCTGTCCCATCTGGTTGTTATCCTTGTCTTTCAAATCAAACAGCGTCTCGACATTGGACAGATAAATGGCGCCCACCTGGCTTGTTTTGAGACTGCTCAGTTGGTTTTCACCGGATTCACTCCGGGTCCAGACCGATAACCGGTCATAAATGGCATCGTTTTCATCGATCCAGTTGTTCTGATCGTCATCATATGCGGCAAGTTCCGAAAAGCCGTCTCCGGTTCCAGGGCCGAAAAGCTCACTGCCGTCGTTTACAATGCCGTCCAGGTTCTTGTCCAGTACCAGAAAGCCGCTGCCGGGTTTTAAAAATGAAATGGATTCTTCGGTTCCATCGATATCCAGATCAAAGGAAAATGTTGCATCGGTCAGTTCAGCAGCCGATCCATTGAAGTTGATGACCAGCGGATCTGTCTGTACCGCATCTCCGGCGCGAATGGACAGATTGGTTTCTTCGGCATATATCCGGCTCATTTCAAGATCCAAAGAAAAATCGATCTGCCGGCCATCACCCGTCGTGATGATTCCACGGGATGAAAAGGTGGTCATTTCAAACTCGGATCGGGATTCATGATAATCATATTCCAATCCCCACCCCTGTTCCCCCTCAGCCGGTGCCTCGGCCCGTCCATGCGGCATATCCGGTCCTGCTTTTCGACTTGCATTAATTTCCCGTGCATAATTGAAAATCCGGATTTTTCTGCCAATGATGTTTTCCACCAGAAGCTTCATCATGGAGACCGAATCATCCGTTCCATCTGATTCACCCGCATGACTACAGGTGTCACATGTCTTGTCTGAATCCGGGAGTGACTGTTTATCCAATACCCGATTTTTGGCCTCCTGAGACAGGGTAACCATGTCTGCAATTCTGTTTTGAATCGCATTTGCAGAAGGAGGGGATACGCCTGACCGGGCGTTTGGAGACGGCAGAGGTCTTTTGCCGACCCACATTGTCATGCTTTCGGATTGTTGATTTGTCTCGATATACGTCCGGCTGGATGTCATCAGGATGTCTGAAGATGCAATTATCATGGTTTTCCTCCCTATGAAATATTTGAAATATTCATCTATTCTATCGGCATGTTTTATAGTAAACTTTAGAAAAAAAAGGGGCATAGGGACATAGGGACATAGGGGCAAAGCGTGCCTGCCGGACAGCGATGCAGTTACGGAAAATCGGCTGTGCGAATCCGCCGAACTTTGCCCCTTTGCCCCTCTGCCCCTCTGCCCCTGTTATCTTTGCCCCTGTTTCCTTGGACTGATGTTCACGCGACAATCCATGACGACCCAAAAATGTTAACCAATTTAGATCATACCTGGAGGAAACCTGTGACGGCCCAGTTGCCCAAACCCGAATGGCTCCGGCGAAGACTGCCTGCATCGCCGGAATATGAAAAAATGCGGAAACTCATACAGAACAGTTGCCTGCATACGGTCTGTCAGGAAGCCTGCTGTCCCAATCAGTGGGAATGTTTTTCGGAACAGACCGCCGCATTTTTGATCATGGGGCCTGTCTGCACCAGAGACTGCCGGTTTTGCGCCGTGTCTCATGGCATTCCAAAAGATTTGGACCCGGACGAGCCGTCCCGCGTTGCAGATGCTGCCAGATCTTTGGGACTGACCTATGTGGTGGTTACCTCGGTCACCCGGGATGATCTGCCGGATGGTGGGGCATCCTGTTTTGCCAGAACCATCGGGGCGATTCGGCACGCCATTCCCCAGGCCGGGATTGAAGTGCTGATTCCGGATTTTCAGGGTGATTCGTCTGCCCTGAAAATCGTGTTGCAGGCAGGTCCAACCGTTCTCAATCACAACATCGAAACCGTGCCTCGGCTGTATTTCATTGCCCGGCCCCAGGCGGTGTACACCCGCTCACTGGCGCTTCTGGCCGAAAGCGCCGCACATTCTCCCCATATACCGGTCAAATCCGGACTGATGCTCGGGATGGGTGAAACAGAAGCTGAAATTGTTGAAGTTCTGGAAGCACTGCGTGCGCATGGCTGCACCAGACTCACACTGGGGCAGTATCTTCAACCCGGCCGGAACCATCTGCCGGTTGAACGCTATGTTCCGCCACAGGAATTCGAACACTGGCGCCAGACCGCCCTGAAAATGGGCTTTGTTCGTCCGGTCTGCGGACCGTTTGTCAGAAGCTCGTATCATGCCGGGGATATGTAACAGATCGCCATTCACAACAGGATGACAGATGAGCACGCCTCAGAATTCACAATCACCCCCCCAGCCACCGCTGGTTTCGGTTCATGGCGGACATAGCGCCGACTATTGTCAGCATGCACAGGATTTTCTGGAAGACATGGTCAAAGCCTATCACCATCAGAAATTTTCATGGGTGGGCATTACCGAACACATGCCGCCAGTCAGTGACGCCTTTCTGTATCCCGACGAAAAAGCGGCCGGCCTGACCGCACAGGCCATGCAGGAGCGTTTTGGCCGATATGTGGCGCACTGCCGGAAATTGCAGACGGACTATCGGGGGCGACTCACCATTTATGTGGGGATGGAAACAGAGGCATATGACGGTGCAGTGGCATACGCCCTGCATCTGAAGAACCGGTTTGATCTGGATTATGTCGTGGGATCGGTTCATCATGTGGCCGATATTCCCATTGACATGACCCTGGCTGAATATGAACGGGCCGTATCGGTTTCAGGCGGTATCGAAAATTTGTATCTTGCCTATTTTGATCTGCAGCAGGATATGATAAACACCCTCAAACCATCTGTTGTGGGGCATTTTGACCTGATCCGCATATTTGATCCCGATTATTCCACCCGGTTGAAATCTCCGGCAATCTGGCAGCGCATCCGCAGAAATCTGGAAACGATTGCATCACTGGATCTGATACTGGATCTGAATGTCCGGGCCCTGTTCAAAGGCAGCCGGGAACCCTATGTCTCCCATCCCATTCTGGAATTGGCCCGTGAAATGTCCATTTCCGTTGTTCCCGGCGATGATTCCCACAGCGTGGATACAGTTGGCCGCCATGTTGCCGAAGGCATCCGATGCCTGGAATCCCTGGGGTTTTCAACGGCCTGGCCTTTACCACGAATTGATTCACATCACTATTACCGTGAAAATGCAGTTAAAAATAGACATATCCCATCAAGCTCCGTAGGAGCGTCCTGTTTGTAGAATGAAGTATAAAATTTTTATCAAGCCCCGTAGGGGCGACCTGTGGATTCCGGTGACAGGCCGCTCCGATGGAGCTTGATGGGAATAACAGCA